>WTKI01000348.1 GCA_011524425.1 Altererythrobacter sp.
GTCGTAAACTTGGCCGGGCAAGTCGATATTCTCAGCCCGTTCTAGAGGCCTTGCCCCCTCTTGGAGCGCTTTGTGTCCCTTTAGACCCTGTTTGTGTTCCGCGAACCAAACCTGTTCGAAAGTGAATTTCGGATCTTTCGAAAACCGTGTGGGATGGGCTTGAAGCCAGGCCTCAAGCTCCTTTTCTGATGGTATCGCAGCCTCTGCCTGAGCGCTTGCAATCAAGTCCATTTTCTGCGCCAGGCGGCGCCGAATGATGGCATCGTCTTGATCCAGTCCCAGTCGCAAAGCTTCGCGATAGAGCACTTCTTCGCGGACAAAACGTTCGGTCAGACGGTCGAGTTCGCTATCGGTAGGCGCTCGCCCCATTTGCTGCTCGAAACCGCTTGCAATCGCACTAAGTTCCTGAGGTCCTATGGATATTTCCCGGCTCGCGGGATCGACAGGTTCGCCTTGCCAAGCGAAGAATACAAACAGCAGAGCGCCTCCAACAAGAAAATGCAGCAAGGGCTCTTTCAGCCAGTTTTGCATCATTATTCAGCGGCGGGTTTCAGCCAGATGGGCGAGGAATAAGCCCGCTCTTGCGCAACAGCATCGGCCATAGCTTCTTCATTCAATGTAATGCCAAAGCGCCGCGCGTCGAACAAAGTCCAGCGCGGTGTCGGAATTTCCAGAACGCGCAAATAGTAAAATGCTCTCTGGCCTTCAATATAATCGGGATCCGTCCAGACAGTGCGCAAGGCCGTCACCCCTATCGTATTGGTATAGCTCGCATTTTCGCGGTCTACTGTGTCGCCTACCGGAGGCACCTTGCCGTTAACTGGCCGCCGGTTTTCCATGTCCGACCAGACCACATCATAGATCCGTTCTTGCGCTTCTCCAGCGGCATCCACCCACCCCTTTACGACTTGGACACGGTCAAGATTTGCACCGTCAGGATCCTTTTGTGCAGAGATCATAAAGACAGGCGCTGCGCTTTGATCAGTCAGCTCGCCGCCCATCGGAACGCCCCGGCTATAGCCTGCTCTGACCCAATCGTCCGCCCAATCTTCTTCAGAAAAATCAAAGCCCGCAAACATCCTGACGACCATGCGCGGCCCGGTCGTCGCATAAACTTCGCGGCGTTTGAACGCATCGAATATTTCCGCACGCGTATTGCCCCTTGCCCAAGCCGCGGCATAACCTCCAGCCAGATAATGCCAGCCAAACCGGCCCTCCCTCGTGCCAAGGTTCTGCGGTAAATTAGCGCGCTCAGTGTTGACTGGCTCATTACCTGAATGCTTGCCGTAGAAATTGTCTTCATCACCCGTTGCGAAAGCTGTGTGGCTATCGGTTGCTCCGATCATGCCAAAGGCATAGGGGTTGGCGCCTAGTTGTCGCTCGAGAGTAAGACCGCGTTTCAATGCGGCGCGCGCATAATTACCTGCATACATCTCCGGTCTTGTAGCTTGCTCGGTGTTGAGATTGGCCTTGTCCCAACCTGTCACGCCAAAACCTGCAAATTCATCATTAGGCGAGAGAAAGGGATGCGCTTCGCTGTCCCCTTTGATTTGAGTGACTTCTACAACCGGCTCCATCTCGGCCCGCCGCTGCGCATATTCTTGCGTCATCGGACTGCCATCGGCCAAAGTCATTTCGAACATCAACCCGTTGGAAAGATTAGGGTTATGGGGGATTGCCAAGACTTGACCCTGCGTCTGGCGGGCATAGCCTTCCATAAAATCCCATAGCCCTTCGACGGTATTCCCAAAGCCGGGATAGGGTAACACTTGCTTTGTTCGCTCGCTGCCATCGCGAAACATAACAACACGGTGCAGATTGTTTCCTTGAGGCATCAAGGTCCATTCAAACCCGCTCATCGCTGTAAAGACGCCAGGTTCGTTGAACTGGTCGATCAGGTCCAGCTGACCATGCCATGCTGATCGCGTAGTCTCTTCCCGATTTTTAGCCATAGCCGCCGGAAAGTCATTGCTCGCAGCACGGTCGATGATTTCGCCTGCAGCTCTGGTCGATTGCTCAGGCGATTCATGCATCATGTCGTGCCAGCGTCTGAGCGTGGGATCACGCAATGCGATGCGCGGCGCATCATACAATCGCTTGAACGCCCCGAGCCCGTCAGAATGATCCGAGATGACAAGAAAGTCTAAGGGTCTGGCTAGCTGCGCGACAACTCCGAAAGTGGATTCCACTTCTTCACCGCGAGCAAATCTGAGCGCTTCTTCGGAACCCAGCCGAACGCCGAAGCCAAACGCATCGCCGGACAAGTCGGTATGCAGATGGGTATCGCCCCAATAAGGCCGGTCAGGGAATTCAGCGAGTTCGATGGTCCCTTCACCGTCACCCGCTTGCTCAGGCGTAACGCCACTTCCGCAAGCGCACATAATTAAAGAAAGGCCAAGGACGCTGGCCATTTTTGCGACTCTGTTTCGCATCGTCCCCTCCCAGAAACGTATTTTATGGTGAGGAGAATGAGCCTTTGTTGCCCGCCGCGTCAAGCACAGGCTGGTAATGCAGCAATCCGTAGCGTCAAACGGGGGCCCTTTGCAGCAAGGCACTGCGCAAACAGCGGCAAACCACTTCATCGCGTTGATTGTGCATCTCATGAAGGAATGTCACGATCCCAGCCTCAGGTCGCGACTTGCTGCTCCGCAACTCCTTTACCTCGCTAGACGCCCGCAAGGTGTCGCCGATAAAGACCGGTTTCGGTGTGACCACATCCGTAAAGCCGAGATTGGCGACTAAAGTCCCCAAAGTCGTATCATTGACGGAAAGACCCACAAGCAAGGAGAAGGTGAAAGTCGAGTTGACAAGGACCTGGCCGAACCCGCTTGCCTTGGCTGCTTCCACATCCAGATGTAATGGCTGCGGATTGTGGGTCATGGTTGAGAACAGCAGATTGTCCGTCTCTGTCACAGTCCGACGGATCGCATGCTCGATGCGGTCGCCGACTTGCCACTCGCCAAAATACCTGCCGGCCATCAAGCTTTCCCCTCTGCTTTCCAGCGCGCGACGATATCCGCGCCGTCCATCGCACTATCGCGAACCGATCCTGGAGTCCTGCTGAAACGCGGTGCGGGCGCGCTATGCCAGGTTCCATCTTGCTCGACATAGGCGCCGCGCGCTTTCATGTGTGGATGATCGCGCGCTTCCTCCAAAGACAGGACAGGACCAAAGCAGGCATCTGATCCTTCCAGCATGTCTGTCCATTCAGCCGCGCTCTTCGTCTTGAAAAGAGCTTCCAGCCGGCTTGTGTAGTCATCCCAATTGTCAGGGTTCATCTGCCCGTCGATCAATTCTTCCGGAGCACCGGCCTTTTCCAGCAATTCTGCATAGAATTGTGGTTCAATCGCTCCGACGGAAATTTCGCGACCGTCTGCGCATTCATAACAACGATAGAAATGTGCAGCTCCGCCAAGCATGCCTTTGCCCCGATCCGTTTTCAAACGTCCGCTTTCGCGGACGCCGAAGAAGAAGCTCATCAAACTGGTCGCACCGTCAACAATGGCGGCATCGACAACTTGACCTTTACCGCTGCTCTGACGCTCAAACAGAGCGGCCAGTATCCCAAAAGCGCAATACATCGAGCCGCCGCCAAAATCGCCGACAAGGTTTTGCGGAGGCACCGCTGTCTCCCCGGCACGGCCAACCGCGTCAAGCGCGCCTGTGATCGCAATG
>WTKI01000191.1:0-787 GCA_011524425.1 Altererythrobacter sp.
GTTCATCGCCGAATCAACACTTCTCAATCAGGCATTCGTTGTGAATCCGGATCTTACTGTCGGCAAAGCTGCCGAAGAAGCCGGACTTGAGATCACAGGCTTCGTTCGCCTGGAAGTTGGTGAAGGCATCGAAAAGAAAGAGGAAGATTTTGCCGCCGAGGTTGCAAAGGCAGCTCAAGGCTAAGGCGCAGACAATTTTTCAAGGACCCCGGAACATGTGTGCTCTGGGGTCTTCTCTTGCTGAACCTCAAAAAAAGCGGAGCTGCCGGGACGCAACTCCGCTCATACAAAACCTGAACCCATCCAGCGCACACCCAATGGGGATGATGAATTTGATGTGCGCGTCGAACTCACTCCTAAATAATCGCTGCCTTCTTGCGCGAAAATGCGCGCCGCAACGAATTCCCATACCTCATTCAAAGTTTGCCACGAGTTTGGCAAAGAGGC
Organism: Altererythrobacter sp.; assembly: GCA_011524425.1. GTDB lineage: Bacteria > Pseudomonadota > Alphaproteobacteria > Sphingomonadales > Sphingomonadaceae > Erythrobacter. Next base: position 448 of record WTKI01000191.1, read on the forward strand.
CGCTCCGTAGAACGCAACACCACTCACGGAACACATAGAGAGTGCGATAAAAACTCTTTTAATGGAAGTCCTAAGGTTCTCTATAGTTTCAAAATTGATCGAGCAAAGGGTTAACATAATACAGATTATACGATAAGGCTGTGGCGCGCAAAGCTAAGATGTCACCCGTGAGCAATTCAGGATTGTCACTGACAAGTACCAGTTTTAGCAATATAGCCAGCTGAGACATTTTCGAGGAAGTAGTTCATGGCTGTATTGAGTGGTTCAGCCGCCTCCCTTCGGTTCTTTGGTGACACTTTAGAACCCGATGAACTCACCCGCCTGCTCGGTTGTCCGCCAA
>WTKI01000191.1:797-3664 GCA_011524425.1 Altererythrobacter sp.
AAGGGAGAAGAGACTTTCGGCAAAGTCACAGGGAACAAACGAACAGCCCGAAGTGGCGGCTGGCGGTTGAAGGCAGAACGGCGCGAACCGGGCGACTTTGATGCTCAGATATCCGAGATACTCGACCAGCTCACCGACGACATGAGCATTTGGCAAGACCTCACCTCACGTTTCCGGGCATATGTCTTTTGCGGCTTGTTCATGGAAGAAGGTAATGAAGGTATCAGCCTGTCTAACGGGACGTTGCAAAGGCTGGCCGAGCGCGGTCTGACAATCGACTTCGACATTTACGTCAGCTCTGATGAATAGTTCCGCAAAGCGTTTCCCAAGCCTAGCCTTTACAGCTTGACCTCAGGTCAGCGATTGCCGCAACATCCGTTCAAAGGGGATCGCAACAATGACATTTATTCGAGACAAAATTGCTCATGTCAGACATGGGCTTGCGTTCTTTGCGTCCGTTGGCTTGGTGTTTGGGCTCGCTGCCAACGCAGACCCGCTTTCGTCGAACAACGGCATGTACCCAAAGCCCGACGATAAGACGGTCTTCGGTGAAACTTACAACGGTGTCTACAACGTCGCCAATCTGGCCTACCCTGACACGCTTCCGGAACAAGATTGGGTTTGGGACGGCGGCCCGCTGAACCAGAGCAACGCCGAAGACTACATGTGGGCGTTGAAGAGGCATATTGAGCCCACCATGCGCACTCTGGTCGAAGACGCGCAGAATTGGGATGCTGTCGAAGCGAATTGGTACAACATTGTGTGGCGTGGTGCTGGCGATTCCCCGGAAAAGGGTCGCGAAGTCATCATGAACACCAACACTGGCCAGATTGTGCCTTCGGACACCTGGTCAAAGCCCTTTCAGCCAACAACGAAATTTGTTCAGAATTACGGCGTGATTTACTTTAATCCGCGTGCGGCGTTCATGCTGGGCGAAGTCTGGAAAGACGTCTACAAGCCGAACTTCTCCAAGCAAAGATACCCCGAGGGGTCAATTGTTGTGAAGGTCGAGGCGGCCACCATTCAACCAAATCAATGGCCTTGGGATGACCCAGCGGTTGGTGTGAACTCTGTGTTAGAGGGGGCTGCTGAGTGGCAAGTCTTTCGCCCTACAACAGAAGATCAAAAGCGCCGCCAGAACGATCCAAATCATAAGCTCATCAACAAGGTGCAAACGGTCTACCCCTTCCAGCTTGCAATCCGGGTGAAAGACACGGTTGCATCGCCTGACACGGGTTGGGTGTTTATGGGGTTCGTATTTGACGCTCGGATCAAGGGCGACAGCCCTTGGGACAAGTTTGTGCCAGCCGGCATGATGTGGGGCAACGATCCGGAATTCGCGCGCGATCCCAATGGTTTGCCCGATGGTGAAACGCTGCAGGAAACCTGGGTCAACTTCGAGAATGCACCCCCCTTTGTTGCAGACACGCTTGGGTGGGGTGGCAGAATGGCCGCTCCTATGGATGTGGCTGTGCGGCACGAGGTCGTGTTGCCGGATGGAACCTGGTACCGCAAGGCCGAGAGATTTCGCGCCTCTTCCTGTCTGAGTTGTCACGGTTCGGCGCAGTTTCCTTTTGCGGCCAATCTCTACCCCTCGCCCAACATCGTTTTTCCACCCGACGGTAACACCTTTCCAATGTACCAACCTGGCTCTGAAAAATGGGCTGAGTGGTTCCAGAACCGAAAGGGTTTTGAAGCGCAAACGCCGAACAGCGCTGTGGCTCTCGACTATGACCTGACAAGCACGATTGCCTTCGGGATATGGGCAGGAAGCACTGGTCAGGACGCATTTGCCCTTGAGGCCTTGCATGGGCACTGACACGTCTGCCAAGGCTCCGTCTGTTTCGACGGATGCCAGTCCGCCAGCGGACGCGACAGGAAAAGAGCATCGCAACGTTACGGTGCTGATGATTGATATCGTTGGTTCAACCGATCTTCTTGAGAAGTTGGGCCATGAAACTTACGGCACCGTGCTGCAGAGCTTTCATTCGATGTGCACCGGAATCGTGCGGCGCAATAGCGGCATGGTGGCCGAGTATCTCGGTGACGGGATCGTTTGTTACTTTGGTCTGCCTCATGCCAGCGAAGATGATGCATTGCATGCTGTGAGCGCTGCCTTGGCTATTGTTGGAGACCTTGAAAAGAATCGGTCAGAGACGGTGCCGATCGATGCGCGTCTTGGGCTGAGTTCCGGATCAGTCATGATCAGCGGTGGCAGCGATCTTGGCGCGAATGCAGTTGGCACATGTATTCACCGGGCAGCCCGACTTGAGGCCTTGGCTGAACCAAACACCGCCCTGATTTGTGACGATACGCGCCGACTGATCGGCCGTACTTTCCAGCTTAAGGACCTTGGCGCACACAAGTTGCGTGGGATCGCAGAGCCACAGCCCATATATCAAGTCGTAAAGGCACGAACTGGCCTGACGACTAGATTTGACAGTCTGCGTGGTCACCTTGCGGGCGATTTGGTCGGGCGAGACTCCGAGTTGAAACAACTGCGCACCCTGTTCGAGCGCGCCGGACAGGTCGGTGGAACTGCCGTGACGATCTCGGCCGATGCCGGTTTCGGCAAATCGCGCCTGATCCAGACGTTCCTAAATGGCCCCGAAGTGGAAGCCGCGCCGAGGTTCGTTTTGCAATGCTCGCCTGAACATACCGGGACCACGCTTTACCCCGTTGTCCGTTACCTTGAATGGGTGACAGGGGTGTCCAGCGCAGATGACAGCACGTCACGAACGCAAAAACTCAAACGTCTGTTTGAGAAAGTCTGGGGCCTTGATGAAAGCGACACCGAGTTGCTGCTTGATCTCATCAATCCGTTTGAGGCCAGTGCAGTTCCGGATCAGACCGAATCTGTAAAGGTC
>WTKI01000139.1 GCA_011524425.1 Altererythrobacter sp.
CCCCCATTCGTCGTGTCCGCTGGAATCTCAGGGTTTCAAATCCTTGACTCGCCTAACGCTTGAAGATTTTTGTCCAATTCAGGGCAAAATCGCGATATGGTCGGGTCATGACAGACGCAGAAGAATCCATTGTGGAAGAGATTTCGCATGAAAGCGTTGGCCATACATTGCGCCAAAAGCGCGATGAAATGGGGCTGAGCATTGCTCAAGTCGCAGCCGAAACACGCATTCCCGAGCGACACCTTGTCACCATCGAAAGCGGCGATTTTTCTGCACTTCCAGCAAAGACTTATGCGGTTGGTTTTTCCCGCAGCTACGCTCGGTTAGTGGGATTGGACGAAGCGGTTGTCGCAGATCAAGTCCGTGCGGAACTGGCCGCAGCTGAAGATGCGAGGCAAGCGCGGCAGAACGCGTTTGAACCAGGTGATCCAGGGAAGCTCCCTTCGACGGGCCTTGCGTGGGCGGGCGGTTTTGCAGCGCTGATATTAGCGATCGGCGCATTCAGTTTTTATTCGACGTTCTATGGCGCGGGAACCGGTCCTGCACCATTGCAGCCTGATCCCGAGACAGTCCTGGCGGCTAACGAGAACGCCGGTGACGAGCCTTTGTTGCAGCAAGCGGCGCTGGCAACGGACGGTCAGGTTGTGTTTACTGCGCTTGAAGACGGTGTCTGGGCTAAGTTCTATGATGCCGAAGGTGAACGTTTGCTGGAAAAGCAAATGGCCAGCGGAGAGACCTTTGAAATCCCATCGGATGCGCAAGGACCACAAATATGGACTGGCCGTCCTGATGCGTTTGCAATCACAATCAATGGCCGCAGCGTACCCAAGCTCGCAGAAGATGATTTCGTCATGCGTGATGTAGCAATCTCCGCTGAAGCGCTCCTAGCGCGTAATGATGCGATCGAAACTTTGCCTGATGCGATTAGCCAATCAGTGCCAGAGACAATTTCCGAGCCGCAAACCAACTGAGCTTTCCCACGATTATGGCGCACCCAACGCTCGACTTGACGTGATGCATTCGGCAGATTCGGGTGATGTTCAGCCTTTGCGCTTCACAACGCCTTTTTCGCGATGCTCAAATCGAATTGAGAAAAGACTTCGCCGGAACGCCCTTTGAAGGAGCCCGATAGATCATGCCTATCTCTATGACTCGTCCCTTTTTAGCTTTCACAGCGCTCGCTGCTTGTGTGACATCGCCTGTGCCTTCTTTGGCGCAAGACGACATATCAGAAGCGAGGATGCGCAAGGTTGAAGCGGAAATCCGCGCTTTACAGCGCAAGGTGTTTCCCGGTGGCGACGGCCGCTTTTTCGAGCCGGAAATTCAGACGGTTGACCCTTCTGCTCCGTCGGTCAGCAATCCATCGACAACTGCCGTGACAGATATTCTAGTCCGTCTGGATGCTATGGAATCCCAGCTTCAGCGTTTGACTGGCCAGACCGAAGAGAATGCCAATATGCTGGCGCAAATGGAATCGCGTCTGATACTGCTCGAACAAAATGCAGCGTCTCAGGTGCCGGCATTGCCAGCAATGGGCCCTGATGCTGCACCAGCGCAAGCCATCGATGAAGAGACAGATGTCCCGGCTTCAGAAAGCAATCTGGAAGCCATGTCAGGCGGCGCTTCGCGTGTTGTGCGCATCGAAGGTCCACCAGAGACAGCACCTGCCTCTGGCCCTTCTGACGAACGTCTTGCCGCAGTGCAGGAAATCGCCAAGCCGGAAACCGGCGATGCCGGCGATGATGAATACACTTATGGTTTCCGCTTGTGGGATGCTGGCTTTTTCCCGGAAGCACAGCAGCAGCTTTCACGTTTTGTAGAAAGTTATCCGAGCCATTGGCGTACTTCATATGGACGTAATCTCCTGGGCCGGGCCTATCTTGATGATGGCAAGCCGCGCGATGCAGCGCCGTGGTTCTTGCGCAATTACCAGACTGACAAGCAGGGGATCCGCGCCGGTGACAGTCTGCTGTTTCTTGCGGAAAGCATGATCGCTTTGGAAGACACCAATCGCGCTTGCATTGCGCTGGCTGAATTTGGCGAAACCTATCCCGCATTGGCGACAGGCCGTTTGATGTCTCAGTACGAAGCCAACCGTAGCCGTGTGAATTGCGGCTAGGAAGGGCAGCGCCATAGCAGGCTCTATCCATCCGCATCTTGTCGCGCGCTTTCGTGGCGATATTGCGAGGCTATGGCCCCAAGAATTGCGGCTGGGGGTTGCGGTGTCTGGCGGACCGGACAGCCTGGCTTTGCTGCTGCTGGCGAATGCTGCGCGGCCAGAGATGGTTGAGGCAGCTAGTGTCGATCATGGTTTGAGAGAAGACAGCGCAGATGAATGCCAGGCAGTGGCTGCAATCTGCGCAGAGCGCGATATCCCGCACAACATCCTTCGCGTCGAAGTGCCTCCAGGAAACCTCCAAGATGGTGCACGCGCGGCCCGCTATGCGGCCTTGCAAGGCTGGATGCAGCAGCGCGGCTTGAACTTGCTCGCCACAGCGCATCATGCTGACGATCAAGCAGAGACGATGCTTATGCGGTTAAACCGTGCAAGCGGGCTCTCTGGACTTACAGCCATTCGTGCGCAGCGAGCGCTGGTGCAGGATACGGTCGCATCATCTGCCAGATCTTTGCAAGTAATCCGGCCGCTCTTGGGTTGGCGCAAGGCGGAGTTGGAAATGATCGTGTCGCAGGCCGGGATAGAGGCTGCAGCCGATCCTTCGAATTCTGACATTCAGTTTGATCGCGCTCGCTTGAGGAAGGCGCTTGCTCAAGCCGACTGGATCGATCCACTTTCTATCGCACAAAGCGCCGATCACCTGAGTGACGCTCTGGAAGCGCTGGAATGGGCCGCGGAGCAGGAATGGTCGGCACAAGTTCATGTCACACAGGCGGCGATTGATTACTCGCCGACAGCGCCGAAAGCAGTGCAGCTTTTAGTCCTCGAACGCGCATTTCAGCGGCTTGGCTGTGCGTCGAGAGGGAGCGCATTGGCGCGCTTGCGCGACAAATTGGCCACCGGTGAAGGCGGAAACGTGGGCGGCGTTTTAGTGACTGTCGAAGGGGAAAGTTGGCGACTGCGGCGCGAACCCCCCAGGCGAAATTGACACAAGGTCTTCGCACTGATCGCGCCGCAGTCTAACCCAACCTGTAAAGGTGGAAAGGAAGAAGGGACCGAGTATCTTCCGTCTCCACCAACTGGGTACCGGCGCCTTGGGAGCAGCCGGTTACTGGCTTGACGAAAAGAGGAATGCCCCGCTTTTGCGCGTTTGGCCAGCAGCACGGCTGCTGTGTCTCTGAGCGAGACTCAGCGTTTTGCAGAAGTTAACGCAGCACTTGGTCAGGGCCCTTAGCCGTGAGCGCCAAATGCATTAGCTATCGCAGTCGATAGCCTTAGGCACAGGCCATAAGCGCGCTCGATGGGGTCGATATAATCCCGGCCAATCAACGCGTAGCCTTCTTGCGCGCCTTCCGGATAGTCGCTCGGTTCGTTGACGGCAAAATCGTCAATACTCGGGAAGTGCGTTGGGTAAGCCCGCCGCAATTGCGCCAAAGCATCATCGATACGCAAGCTGAATACCATCTCTAAAACATCGTCGCGGCTGATATCATTTGCGCGGCTAAACGCCGGGATAGACACAGCTTTCAAGAAC
>WTKI01000115.1 GCA_011524425.1 Altererythrobacter sp.
ATTTGAAACAATCATTCAATATGCTGAATATTTGCCGCGTTTCATCTTCGGTTATGGAGAGGAAAACTTGGTTTAATGGCTGATCTTACCTCACGACGGGCTTGCGCTTTGGAGCAGGTCAACTTTTGCTTTCAGCTCGCTGCCCATGATTTCGATCTCCTGCCCGGAATATTGCGCAGACAAGACAAAGATCGAAAGGCAGAACTGTCGCTGCAAGGCGTAATCTTCAAACGCACTTGAGATCGTGGTGACGCCAGAATAGAGTTCGTCACGGTCAACTGCGTAGCCGGCACTTAAGGCTTTTCCGATTTGATCCACATATCCTTCAAAGGTCAACGAACCCTGCCATTCAACGGCCTTGTAAGCAGAAAGAAGCCTGGCCTTGTCATGATAGTATTTGCCCATGAACGCCCGACCGGATGATCCTGCTCCGATCGGCATCTTTTGGCCTATTCGTATGTGAAGTCTCGCAACGGCTTGGCTTTCTCCCATTGCAATCAGCGTTCGATCGTCTTCGGAAAATTCCCAAAGCCCCGTTTGGCAAGAGTATCTCTGTGCAAGAGCGGTGAGTATCGGTTGAGCGGTCGAAATTAATGCCCTGTTCAGCCCGCTGTTCTGGGCAAGTTCGAAAAGACCAAGGCCAATTGCATATCCCTTGCTCTCCTCATGGAAGCTGGCAAGTCGCAGCTCGACCAGAGTTCTTAGAATGTTGAAGCAGGAGCTCGGGCTGATACCAGTGTGTCTGGAGACAACAGCCACGCCCACGGGCTCTCGACGGTCGGCCAGAAACTTCAAGATCATGTGCGCGTTGCGCACTGCGTTCACTCTTGGCGCCATGTTCTCAACCAAAAAAGGATCAATCCTAGAGCATTCATAATAGTGAATGATAAACTTGTATATTGAATTTTTGCCTGAATTGGGCCTAGTCTCGTCCACATCATCCGGTCAAAAATAGAGAATTCTCATGCCGCGGTCCAAGTTGCTCGAAGATATCAAGATTGTCGACATGACTACGGTCCTTATGGGGCCATATTGCACCCAGACCTTGTCAGACATGGGCGCCTCTGTTGTCAAAATCGAACCAAGTTATGGCGATGTGATCAGGCTGGTTTCAAAACCGTCTGTTACGCCCAAGATGAGCCCCACCCATTTGACGCTTAACCGCGGAAAGCGCTGTGTTGATTGGGACCCGAAAACCGAATTGGGGAAAGAGGCGACCCGGCGTCTCTTAGCTGAAAGTGATGTTTTCATTCACAATGTCCGGGATTCCGGGATTGGTCGACTTGGCTTGACCTTTGAAGACGTCAAAGAAGTAAAACCGGACATTGTCTATGTGCATTGTCGCGGGTTCTCTTCAAAAGGCCCCGATCCGGAAAAACCAGCCTACGATGATATCATTCAGGGACTGTCCGGTATGGCCAGTCTACAGGCTCGGGTCGATAAGGGCGATGAAATGCGCTTCCTGCCGAGTGCTTTTGCCGACAAGGTTGCAGGGCTTCACGCCGTTTATGGTGTTTTGGGTGCACTGCACAGGCGAGACAGGACTGGTCAGGCAGTTGAAGTTGAAGTGCCCATGCTGGATTGTGTGACCAACTTCCTACTCGCAGAGCATTTTGACGAAGCTACCATGGATCCGCCAACGGGCGATTTTGGATATGAACGCCAACTTGATCCAACCCGGCAACCAATCCGGACTGCCGATGGCTGGATTGTTGTCGCGCCTTACTCCGATGATAGATGGGTCAGGGCATTCGAGGTTCTTGGCGCAGAGCGCGAGCTGGAAGATCCGCGTATCTCGGATCCAAGCGGGCGGCGGGCTAACCGCTCGATCTTGCAGGAGCGCCTCGCCTCTCTTGCGCGCAAATTTGAAACGGACGCACTGCTGACGCTGTTCGATGCGGAGGATATTCCTGCCGGTCGGGCCAACCGCTTGGAAGACCTGCAGCAAGACCCACATTTGAAAGGGAGCGACTTCTTTCAATCCCGCACTCATCCCACCGAGGGTAATTATTGGGAAGTGCAGCCACCTGTCAGGTTCTTTGATGTACCGGTCGAAGAAATCACCCCAGCGCGCGAAATTGGCTACGATACCGAAGCGATATTGAGTGAACTCGGGCTTGGTCCAAAAGTCGGCACGGCCGACTAAAAGAAGGTGATTTTGTCTAGAAAGACATCGACTGCCCAAGGCAGCGCAAATCGGGAGAAATAAGGATGAGCGTGTCCATAGCAACCGAACAGGGTGCGCAAACCGGCGCGAGCTTCGGTACACCCGGATACCGGGCCTATGTCCTGGGCACTCTGACGCTGGTTTATACCCTGAACTTTGTCGACCGGATCCTGATCAGTGTCGTCGGGCGACCTATCATCGAAGAATTCAGCCTAAGCAATCTTCAATTCGGCATTCTAACCGGCATAGGTTTTGTACTGTTTTATACCGCGCTCGGCATCCCAATAGCGCGGCTGTCCGAAAAGATGAGCCGGGTCCGGATCATAGGGGTATGTGTCATTCTCTGGTCGGTGGCGACTGTACTGTGCGGTTTTACCGTGGGTTTCATAACGCTGCTGCTGGCGAGGCTGGCGGTCGGTGTGGGCGAGGCAGGCTGCACCCCACCGGCCAATTCGCTTATCAGCGATTACTTCATGCCTTCTGCACGCCCTGCAGCTTTGGGAATTTACGCTATGGGCGTGATGCTGGGGAGTGTCTTAGCCCAGCTCACTGGCGGGATAATCCTCAATGTACTCTCCTGGAGAGAGGCGTTCATTTACGTCGGTGCCCCCGGTATCCTTATCGGCTTGCTTGTCCTTGCAACGATTAAGGAACCGCCGCGAGGCTATTCCGATCCCCCCGAAGCCGCAAAACCAGAAAAGGCGACCTTTCGCGAAGCTCTGGCACAGGTCACAGGGTCCAAGACTTTTTGGTTTGTAGCGTTGGGCATGTCGCTGGCAACCTTCGGTGGATATGGGCTGACCAGCTTTAAGTCACTCTATATTCAATATAATTTTAATCAAACGCCAGGCGATGCTGCGATTTACTATATGGCACCGATTAGTCTGGCCGGGGCGCTTGGGGCACCGCTTGCGGGATTTCTCATTCAGCGCTTTTCCCCCCGTTTCGAGAAAGCAGTGATCTGCGTCCCCGCTATCGGATTCCTGCTGAGCGCACCGTTGCTCATGCTTGGATATTTGGCTGAAGATCTCAAGCTTGCGCTGTCGTTTTTCCTGGTCGCTGGAGTACTGCAGTATTTTTATATTGGTGCTTCTTTCAGTGTGGTCCAGTCCGTCGTTGATTTGCGGGCCCGCGCGACGGCGATCGCGATCCTTCTATTTGTGATCAATCTGATTGGCTATGGGGCGGGACCGCCTGCGGTCGGGGCCATTGCAGATATTGCGACCCAAATGCGGCTCGATGCCAAAGGGCTTGGCGATCAATTGAGCGCAACCTGCAATCCGAGCAGCGCCGAACTGGCCAGCGCTTTGCAGGAAAGTTGCCTTAGCGCGAAAGCGTTCGGAACGCGTTGGGCGTCCATCGCCGGATCCTGTGCCTTTATGATGGCCGGAGCGATCTATTTCTGGGCAAGTCGATATTATCTTCCGGAGAAGAAAATTTGAAACCACCAAGGC
>WTKI01000104.1 GCA_011524425.1 Altererythrobacter sp.
CCCCAATCGCATTTCAGTTTGCTTGAGCAATCCACAGTTTGACGTGATATAGCCATTGCGAGCGCGCAACAGGCTACCCATATCTGTGTCAAATGAGCGGGAAAGCTGCCGCTCTCTTGCGAATTTATGGCATCCCCTTTGCCGACTGGATAACACATGATGAATTCTCTCCCGCTCCTGCCCTTGCGCGACATTGTCGTGTTTCCAGGCATGGTTGTTCCTCTGTTCGTAGGACGCGACAAATCCGTCGCGGCGCTCGAAGCGGCGATGGAAGCGGACAAGGATATCTTTCTTGTCGCTCAGCTTGATCCTTCCTGTGACGATCCTGCGCGTGAGGATATCTATGATGTGGGCGTTGTTGCGCAGGTTCTTCAATTGCTGAAACTGCCTGACGGAACAGTGCGGGTTCTGGTCGAAGGCAAAAACCGCGCCAGTTTGCAGGAACTCACGCCTGAAACCGGATTTGTTCTCGCAAAAATCGAAGTGCGCGAGCCGCAAACCGTCGCGGGCAGCGAAGTGACAGCGCTGATGCGTCAGGTAACAGAACAGTTCGGCGAGTATGCCAAGCTCAACAAGAAGCTCGGTGAAGATGCGAGCACTGATCTAGGCGAAGTTGATGATGCTGGCGAATTGGCTGACGGCATAGCCGCTGCAATCAGTGCCAAGGTATCGGACAAACAAGCTTTGCTGACTGAAGACAGCCCCCTCAAGCGGCTGGAAATGGTCATGTCCTTCATGGAAGGCGAGCTTTCCGTCTTGCAGGTTGAGCGCAAGATCCGTGGTCGTGTGAAGCGGCAAATGGAAAAGACCCAGCGCGAATATTACTTGAACGAGCAGTTGAAGGCGATTCAAAGCGAGCTGGGCGGCGGCGACGGCGATGACGGCGATGAAATTGCTGAACTGACAGAGCAAATCGAAAAGACCAAGCTTTCAAAAGAAGCGAAGAGCAAAGCCAAAGGCGAACTGAAGAAGCTGCGGGCGATGCAGCCAATGAGCGCTGAGGCAACGGTCATCCGTAACTATCTGGATGTTTTGCTCGGGCTACCCTGGGGCAAGAAGTCCCGACTGAAAAAGGACATTGGTCAGGCACAAGAAGTGCTTGATGCCGACCATTACGGGCTTGAGAAGGTCAAGGACCGGATCATCGAGTATCTGGCAGTGCAAGCGCGGACAAATAAACTCAAAGGGCCGATATTGTGCCTTGTGGGTCCTCCGGGTGTGGGCAAGACTTCGCTTGGCAAATCCATCGCGAAAGCGACGGGCCGCAAGTTCATTCGGCAGTCGCTTGGCGGTGTGCGCGATGAAGCGGAAATTCGTGGCCACCGGCGCACTTACATCGGCTCGCTGCCGGGCAAGATCGTGACGAATCTCAAGAAGGCAGAAAGCAGCAATCCGCTCTTCCTGCTCGACGAAATCGACAAGCTCGGTCAGGATTTTCGTGGCGATCCCGCATCTGCGTTACTGGAAGTCCTTGATCCAGAGCAGAACAACAAATTCCAGGACCACTATCTCGAGCTTGATATCGATTTGTCGGACATCATGTTCGTTACCACTGCAAACTCGCTGAATCTGCCGCAGCCCTTGCTGGACCGGATGGAGATTATTCGCCTCGAAGGATACACCGAGGACGAGAAAGTCGAGATTGCGACGCGCCACCTCGTTCCAAAGCAGATCGAAGCTCATGGCCTCAAGGAAGGCGAATTTACGCTGGCTGAAGATGGGCTGCGCGCCTTGATCAGGCATTACACCCGCGAGGCAGGCGTGCGTACCTTGGAGCGTGAAATCGCTCGCCTAGCGCGCAAGAGCCTGCGCAAAATCCTCGAGAAGGAGCTCGCTTCGGTTGAGATCACTGCAGACAACATTGGTGACTTTGCTGGCGTGCGCAAATTCAAGCATGGCATGTCGGAAGATGAAGCGCAGATTGGCGCAGTGACAGGGCTTGCCTGGACTGAAGTGGGCGGAGAGCTTCTGACAATCGAAAGTGTGACGACGCCAGGCAAAGGCGAGATCAAGTGCACAGGCAAGCTTGGCGATGTGATGAGCGAGAGCATCGCGGCAGCGCTCAGCTTTGTGAAGGCCAGGGCACCTGGTTACGGAATCAAGCCGTCCATCTTCCAGCGCAAGAATATTCACATCCACTTGCCTGAAGGGGCGGTTCCTAAGGATGGGCCCAGCGCCGGTATCGGTATGGTCACATCGATCGTTTCAACGCTGACAGGCATCGCTGTAAGGCCAGATGTCGCAATGACAGGCGAAGTGACCTTGCGCGGCCGGGTGCTCGCGATTGGCGGCCTTAAAGAAAAGCTGCTTGCTGCGCTACGCGGAGGGATCAAGACCGTTCTGATCCCAGAGGAAAACGTCAAGGATCTGGCTGAAATTCCGGACAATGTGAAAGAGGGGCTGGAAATCATACCCGTCTCGCATGTCGACGCGGTGCTCGAACAAGCGCTGGTGTCGCAGCCTGATCCGATCGACTGGACAGAAAAAGATGATCTTGCCAGCCAACCTCAAGGTGGGGTTGATCAGGGCGAGGGTCCACAGACCGCTCACTAGAGCCAGCAACATCGCGAGGGCGCTGCGACTCACCTGAGTTTTCGCACCATGAGCCGTTCTGCACGGGATTAGCGTCCGGTCTTGCAAAGCTGATTGTCATCATTTCGTCGCAAATCGCCCAAAAATGGCTCGATTCCGAGCTTAATACCAATATTTGTCTTTGACTCGTGCATCCCAAGCTTACAGTTTGCAGCCGGTCGTGAACGAACGATTCTTATTGAGAAGATTTGCGTGTGAAGGAATGAGGGGGTGCTCATAAATGAATAAGAACGATTTGATCGGCGCCGTTGCAGAAGCCAGCGGTCTGTCAAAGAGTGACGCATCAAGCGCTGTGGAGGGCGTGTTTGATAGCATCACTAAGGCTTTGTCAGGTGGCGATGAAGTGCGCTTGGTGGGCTTTGGCACCTTTTCTGTCGCAAAGCGCAAGGCATCGACCGGCCGGAACCCGCGTACTGGCGAGCCGATGACTATCAAGGCTTCAAACCAGCCAAAATTCAAAGCTGGCAAGGGTCTTAAAGACGCGGTCAATTAAACAGCGATTGCTTGAGCGGGATCAAATACTCCGCTTGCAAGAAAGAGACCCCGCTAGGCAATGCGCCAGCGGGGTCTTTTCTTTTGTGCTGCCAGTAAGCGGCTGCAAGTCAGCGCAATACCGCTATTGGTGCGGTTAGTTGAAGCTCACCAGAGCTGTCGGGGCGCTCGGCGTTCCAGCATCGATGTCCCAACTAAGTTCGCTACTGTTGCCGACCGTGCTTGGGCCTTCGTCAGTGTTGTTAGCGAGGATCGTTCCGCTGGTGCGGATTGTGAATGTGCCTTCCATGCTTGGCAGGTCTGGAAGCTCTTCTGAATCGCTGTCTGCCATTGCCGCAAGTCCGCCAAGACCGGCCATACCGCCCATCATGGAAGCCATCGGATTGGAACCGTCATCGGCGGCAAATCCAGGCGCATTGACGCGCACAGTGTTGTTTTCGCGCAGGATGATTTGCACGAAAGGATTGGTTGGGGGAAAGCCTTCAATTGTCGGAAACATAAAGTCATGGTTGAGCTCACCGGTGACCGCGTAGCTGA
>WTKI01000092.1 GCA_011524425.1 Altererythrobacter sp.
CATGCTCTATTGGATGGCCGCCACACGGTTTCCTGCCCTGTCCAAATACCGGGCCGATGCGCCTAAGCCACGCCCCGGAATACGCGGACAGGACTTAGACGGCGCACTGCCGGACAAAGTGATGTGGAAGTCGCACAATTTCACTCATTTGATGGAACAGCCGACGATATTCTATCCGACTGTCATCATTCTGGCGATTATGGGCGCAACGGCCACGGACGTGCTGCTGGCATGGGTCTATGTCGCCATCAGGATAGTTCACTCGTTTTGGCAGGCCTTAGTGAACACTGTGCGTGTTCGCATCCTGCTGTTCCTCATATCCACTATTGCCCTAACCGTTCTGGCTGTAAGAGCGGTTTTGGCCACATTGATGTTTGATCCAGGAGTCGCTCCATGACCGGAATGGGAATTCTTCAACCCGTCGTTGCTTTAGCCATTTGGACTATGATTATGTGGGTGTGGATGTATGCCACCCGCATTCCGGCCATGTCGGCCGCAAAAGTCGATCCGGACCGGTTAGTAAGCGATCCCGATGCTTCGCTGGATCGTACCCTTCCTGCCAACGTGCAATGGAAAGCACATAACTACAATCACTTACATGAACAGCCGACAGTCTTTTACGCCATTGCCATAGTGCTGGCAGTGATTGGACAAGGCGACGGCATGAATGAGCTGCTTGCATGGATTTATGTGGGCCTGCGTGTTGCGCACAGCCTCGTTCAAGCGACTGCAAACAAAGTTATGGTGCGCTTTGTCTTGTTCGCTTTGTCGAGTGTGGTGCTGATGGCGCTGATCTTCCACGCAACCATCTTCACCTTCGACATTCACATATAATCGGTTAGGTGGCAGAGGAGCGCGCGTTGGCGCGCCCTCCCCCTTTATTCAGCAGCTTGCGTCGCTGGCTCTTCTTCGAATTCCAGCGTTGCTAGGAACTTCTCAGCATCGAGCGCTGCCATGCATCCCATGCCCGCCGCGGTCACAGCCTGCCGGTAGACATGGTCTGTCACGTCACCCGCGGCAAAGACACCAGGGATAGCGGTCTTTGGCGTGCCTGGCTCAACGTCGAGATATCCGCCGCCATCCATTGCTAGCTTACCCTTGAACAGTTCAGTTGCTGGCGCATGGCCAATCGCAACGAACGCGCCATCCACTTCCAACGTGCTTTCTTCACCCGTTTGCGTGTCCTTCAGCACGAGATGATGCAGAGCCCCGTCTTCGCCAGCTACAAACCGCTCAACCGTCTTGTTCCAAAGCGGTTTGATCTTGTCGGATTTGAACAAGCGCTCTTGCAGGATTTTTTCTGAACGCAGCTCATCGCGGCGATGGATCAAAGTCACATCGTCTGAATGATTAGTAAGATACAGCGCCTCTTCAACAGCGGTGTTACCCCCACCGATGACTGCAACCTTCTTGCCGCGGAAGAAGAACCCGTCACAGGTCGCGCAGGCTGATACGCCCTTCCCGCCCAGTTCCTGCTCGCCGGGGACACCGAGCCATTTCGCTTGAGCGCCGGTGCAGATCACCAAGGTGTCGCCGATATATTCATCACCGCTATCTCCAATCGCACGGAAAGGAGGGCCGCTGTCCAAATCAACCTCGACAATCGTATCCCACATCATCCGCGTGCCGACATGCTCGGCTTGCGCTTGCATCTGCTCCATCAGCCATGGGCCCTGGATGACGTCAGCAAAACCGGGATAGTTCTCGACATCAGTTGTGATGGTCAGCTGCCCGCCCGGCTGCAGGCCTTGCACAACAATCGGCTCAAGCATGGCGCGCGCGCCATAAATGGCCGCGGAATATCCTGCTGGACCAGAGCCAATGATGAGCATCTTTGTGCGATGAATTGCCATTTTCGATTCCTGTTATGTCTGGCCAGAGATGTAAGCGCTGATGCGCCTGGCTTCAATTCGCCGGACCAGAGATTGTGTTACGCATCCACAAGCGCAGCTTTCAATGCCTCGCGCTTGGCCGCATCCACGCTCAGTTTTTGTTCCAGATAGGCATCTGTCGAGCCAAAACGATCCTTAACGGCATTGCGCGCCGCATTGAGATAATCCTCATGCACCCCCATCAGCACTCGCAAGGAAGCGGCATCGCGTTCGCCGTGCTTGTTCCCCATCAATGCCATCCCGTGAGCGATGCGTTCTTCGTTTCGCGGGCTATGATTGGTGAGGAGATAATCCTCCATCGCATCGTCAGGATGAACGCCCAGCACATGGTGCAGCAGATCAACTGCCATACCGGTTCGGTCTTTGCCCGCCGCACAATGCACAAGGCTGGCACCAGTGCTCAATGCAAGCGATTCGAAATAGCGTTGCAAAATCCAGCTTAGCCCGTCTCTATCCGGCAGAGCTCCATAAAGGGCCGTCATGGCGGCATGCGCGCTGGCTGCATCATCGCTGCCGCTTGCGGCCTCAAGATGGGGGCCCAGCCCTGCCGTCTCACCCTCAAAGTAATGGACCTGTGCTGCAAAGCCTTGAGGGCGCTTACACATATGTCGGGCGCGCTCATTATCACCGCGCAGATCTATAACGTGAGCCAGCGACAGATCAGAAACCATCGTCAGATCAGCATCGCTCGCCTCTGCATGATGGCCGGAGCGGAACAGCAGCCCTTGTTTCACTCGGCCTCCGCCGCTCACAGCATAACCGCCGTAATCCCTGAAGTTGTGGATGGCATCTGCTGGAAGAAATGGAGGGCGATTCGCGCTGTCTTTCATGCAGCAGACCGTGGCAGCATGACTGGGGCGGAGCAAGCGCGGTTAGCGCAAATATACGGGCCTTTGCTGAGGTCCGGCCTCAGCGGAAATTACCGACGTGTTTGGTAAATATCGCATCAACCAAAACGGAGGTCGGACCCATGGCACAAATCTTGATAGCAGATGACGATGAAGTCGTTGCGGAATATGCCGCGAATATTTTGATGGATGATGGGCATGCTTGTGGCTGGGTCACAGACGGGCAGAAGCTCATGCAGGTAATATCCTGGAAAAGGCCTGATTTGATCCTGCTTGATCAAGAAATGCCAAAAATGACGGGATATCAGGTCTTGCGGGCTCTGCGCACGTCGGAAGAATTCTACGACATTCCGGTCATCATGTTCACAGCAAAAACCGGAGTACAAGATGAAGAACAAGCCATGTATGCTGGCGCTCAGGATTACATCCGCAAACCTGTTGGGCGCCAAACCCTGCTTTGGCACGTGAACAAAACTCTGCGTGATCGCTATGACCGGCCCAAGCATGTCGAGCTGGAGACTTTCCTGAAAGAAAATTCCGGCCTTTGGTTTCAGTCCGACGAAGAAGACAATCATACCGTACGGCGCGTGGTCTAGACCAGCTTCACCCGGCGCTTAAGTCCTCGCAGAACTGCTGTGTCCAGGCTTTGACATTGTGGTCGCGTATGGTTCCGATCATCGCTTCATATCGACGTTTGCGTTCGTCTAGCGGCATGTCCAGCGCAGTCTTGATCGCATGCGCTACATCATCGGGACTATGCGGATTGACCAGCACGGCCTGCGTCAATTGCTGCGCTGCTCCGGCAAAGCGCGAAAGGATCAGAACCCCCGGATCCTGAGGGTCTTGGGCTGCCACATATTCC
>WTKI01000010.1 GCA_011524425.1 Altererythrobacter sp.
ATCATGGAGCGTCTACGCGATCCAAACTCCGGCTGTGAGTGGGATCTTGCGCAAAACTTTCAAACGATTGCGCCTTATACAATTGAAGAAGCTTACGAAGTTTTCGATGCAATTGATCGTGAAGACATCTCGGAACTGAAAGACGAATTAGGAGACTTGCTCTTTCAGGTCGTTTTTCATGCACAAATGGCGAAGGAAGCCGGATATTTTGATTTCGATGAAGTCACCGAGCGAATTTCTGAAAAAATGGAAGAACGTCATCCGCATATCTTTGGTGCCCAAACTGGAGAAATGACTGAAGCACGCTGGGAAGCCCTCAAGGAAGCAGAACGGTCCGTAAAAGGCGCTGAGAGCGCTTTAGATGGTGTGGCACTGGCTCTGCCTGCAGCTATGCGCGCGCAAAAACTGCAAAAACGCGCTGCTCGTGTGGGTTTCGACTGGCCGGATAAAAACGGCCCAAAGTCAAAAATAGCCGAAGAGATTGAAGAACTCGAAGCGGCAATTTCAGACAATCAAAAGGTCGAAGAAGCGGGCGATCTGCTGTTTGCGGCAGTCAACCTTGTTCGCGCTTTTGGTGTTGACGCAGAATCCGCCTTGCGGGCTGCCAATCAAAAATTCGAGCGACGATTTATCGCGATGGAAAAACTGGCAGAAGGCCGCTTTCCGGAGTTAGATTTGGATGCACAAGAGGCATTGTGGCGGCAAGTTAAATCAAAGGAATAGATCAAAGGGATTGGTATTGGCCCCACTCTTTTGGTTTAAGCCGTACGCGAACTTTCCGAACCGGCCCCTGCCCCAACTCTCCACCATCCTCGTCGGTCAATACTTCACCATGGGCATGCAACCAGGCCAGACGTCGGCCATCGCTGGATGGGATAGTAAGACTATATTCCTTGGCACCAGCAGTGAGCATATCACTGAGCTTATCTACAAAGCCTTGAACCCCATCGCCGGAAATTGCCGATACCATGACGACGTCATCGCGTGCGTCTGCCGCCAAGTTGAGCTCTTCCCGGAAATCGCCATCGAGCAAGTCAGACTTGTTCCAGCATTCGAGGATAGGGATACGGCTTTGCCCTTCTTCTGCGTCCAATACGCCTAGATCGGCGAGCACTGCTCTAACTTGCTTTTCTTGCGCGACATTTGATGGGTTAGACATATCGCGCACATGTACAATAATGTCCGCGGCTGTGACTTCCTCGAGCGTCGCCCGAAATGCGGCAACAAGCTGGGTCGGCAAGTCAGAAATAAAGCCCACAGTGTCGGACAGGATCGTTTTGTCGAGCCCCGGTAATTCAATTGCACGCATGGTTGGATCAAGAGTTGCGAACAGCAGGTCTTCAGCCATGACTTCTGCGCCGGAAAGGTGGTTGAAGAGCGTCGACTTGCCTGCATTGGTATAACCGACCAAGGCAATTACCGGCCAAGGCGCCCTTCCCCGTCTTGCACGATGCAAGCTGCGGGTCTTGCGGACTTGTTCCAGCTCTTTGCGCAAACGCCCCATCCGTTGCCGGATCATACGGCGGTCAGCTTCGATCTGGGTTTCGCCTGGGCCTCCGAGAAAGCCAAAGCCGCCCCGCTGCCTTTCCAAGTGAGTCCAGCTACGCACCAGACGGCTCTGTTGATAGTCCAGATGCGCAAGCTCAACCTGCAAACGGCCTTCAGCCGTGACGGCGCGTTCACCGAAAATTTCCAGAATCAAGCCGGTACGGTCGATGACCTTGCGTTTGAGTTCCGTCTCCAAATTGCGCTGTTGTATGGGGCTCAGCACGCCATCGACAATCACAAGATCGCCATCACTTTGTTCGCAATTCGTCTTCAAGTCCTGAACTTGACCCGCACCGAACAGTGTCGCTGGACGGATCGCACGGATAGGCACGATCCGGGATTCACCGATTACCACGCCAATGGCTTCGGCCAAGCCGCAAGCTTCTGCTAGCCGTTCTTCCGCATCAAATTCATACGGCTGATTACGCACATCAGGGCACAGCACGAGCGCTCTCGCGCCGCGCGTTACTTCGCCCAGCAGATCATCGTCGAAACTCAGTCGTTATCGCCTTCTACATCGTCCGTCAGATCGACATGCGAAGCAGGCTGAATGGTCGATACTGCATGCTTATAGGCAAGCTGCACAAATCCATCGCGTTCCAGCATGGTGGAGAACAAATCGTAGGCTGCAATCCGTCCTTGAAGCATCACTCCGTTGACTAGAAACATGGTCACTTGAACTTCGGCTTCGCTCACTCTTGACAGGAATACATCTTGCAAAAGACGTTGTTTGCGATTGCCGAGCTGGCTTTCAAATTGCGACGCATCAACTGGTTGCCCAGGCATAATAGTCGAAATTGCATGCTTATAGACCAGTTGTGACTGGCCATCACGACGTAGCAGAATCGAGAAATTGTCAAACCATGTGACAATCCCCTGAAGCTTCACACCTTTGACCAGAAACATCGTCACTGGCGTACGATTTTTACGCAGGTAGTTGAGAAAGGCATCTTGCAGATTGGCGGGACGGTTATCGTCCTTGGTTTCTGCAACGGCAGCAGGGCGAGCTGAGAGGGTGCGCCCATTAGACATGTTAAGTCTCCGAGTTTTTTCTTGGCGGCCGCTTGTTACGGTCCGCTTGGCGGCGTTGACCGACCCCATTGGTCAACAAAGATGTCTATTGTTAGTGCACTGCCAAGCGATTGTTCAAGCGATTAAGTAAAGGCTCGCGAAATTTTCGACGAACGGAGTATCTTTTTCTTAGCTTTTCTTCTCTGGCGCACGCCGCTCGGACATACCAAGCAGCTTCAATTTGCGGTGGAGTGCGGAGCGTTCCATGCCGATGAAATTCGCCGTCTTTGAAATGTTGCCGGAGAATCTGCGAATTTGAATGCTGAGATATTCACGTTCGAAACTCTCTCGTGCTTCGCGCAATGGGACACCCATCATGTTTGCCATTCCCGCATCAGAGGTGTCAGCTTCCACGCCTGTGACTTCTGCAGGGAGCAACTCTGTCTCAATGGTTTGCAAAGTTTCGCGAGGGCTCATGATAATTGTGCGCTCCACTACGTTTCGTAATTGGCGCACATTGCCCGGCCAGTCATAGGCTTGGAGCGCAGCCATGGCTTCCTCGCTGATTGTGGGAGGGCGGATGCCCTGCTCTGCAGAATACCGCGTGAAGAAATGCTCAACCAACGCGGGTATGTCATCACGTCTTTCAGCAAGCGACGGAATCGTGACTGGCACAACATTCAGACGATAGAAGAGGTCCTCGCGGAACCGCTTCTCTTCCATTTCCTTGTTGAGATCACGAGTTGTTGAAGAGACCACTCGCACATCGACACCGATCTGGCGCGTCCCCCCTACCCTCACAAAACTTTGATCCGTTAAAACACGCAAAATACGTGCCTGTGTGGAAAGCGGCATATCCGCCACTTCATCCAGATACAGCGTTCCGCCGTCAGCGAGTTCTAGCAGACCAGCTCGAACAAGCCGTCCATCGGCTTCCTCGCCGAACAGTTCCTGCTCAAAACGCTCTGGCGTTATACGCGCAGAATTGACGCTGACGAAAGCGCCATCAGGTCGTGTGCTCCAGCTGTGCAGCAAACGGGC
>WTKI01000358.1 GCA_011524425.1 Altererythrobacter sp.
TCGATGGTCAACAGAAAATCTGTTGTACCAATGCCGCGGATGTTGATGTTCGGAGTGTTTGAGCTCCCGTTGATTGGAGAAACACTGTCGATCTGGACACTTGGCACGCTATCGCCAATGTCAGAAATGTTGGTGGCGCCTGACTCCACAAGCGCGTCGGCGTTCAAAGCGCTGATTGCGATAGGAACGTCCTGAATATTTTCTTCTACCAAGCGGCCTGTGACAATTATGGTGTCGCCTTCCTCAGCCTCATCGAAAGCCTGGTCCTGGGCAAATGCCCCTGAGCTAACTGCCAACGCAGCTCCACCAGCAGATACCAAAAGACACTTTTTTAAGAGCTTGATTGCAGTCTGTCGCATCGGTTCCCTCTCCCATTTTACTTCACCGCGGGTATATCCCGCTCTTTCCCTCTCAATAACATAGTCTGAACGGTCGGTCTTTTTATTTAGCGAACCTAATTTTTGCTTGAGCGCCTCTGACTTGCTTCAAAACAATTGAATATTAAGCTGCCCCGCAAAGTCTGCCGTAAGACCGTCTCGAGTTAGGCAAAGACAACCTGAATGTTGGTATATTCCGCCAGCCCCTCCTCGCCGAACTCAACTCCAAGCCCCGATTGTTTGACGCCACCGAACGGCGCATTGGGCTGTATGGCTCCGTGCTTGTTGATCCAGACGGAACCGCATTCCATTTTGGAAGCGATGCTCTTCGCCTGCTCTATGTCATTGGACCAAACCGATCCGCCCAAACCGTTCTCTGAACTATTGGCCAAAGCGATGGCTTGCTCGACGTCCTGATACTTTATGATCGGTAATGCGGGGCCAAATTGCTCTTCATGGACTAGCGGATCTTCATTGCTCAAATCAGCGATTATTGTTGGAGGGTAGAAGAGCCCCTCACCCGGCTCGCCGCCGATCAGAACCCGGCCCTTTCGCTTTGCATCTTCGACCAGGCTTGAAACCTTGTCGAACTGCATCTGGTTTTGGACTGGTCCCAGAACGCTGGCCTCATCCATTCCGTCGCCTAACGGTATTTCGCCTGCGAACTCGACCAACGCTTCGCAGACCTGCTCATAAACAGCCTCATGCACGTAGAGGCGTTTCATGGCTGCGCAGGTCTGGCCATTGTTTATGAAGCCTCCCCAGAAGAGGCCCTCGGCAATGGCAACAGGGTCGACATCAGGCAGCACTATCCCCGCGTCATTACCGCCGAGTTCCAGCGTGAGCCGCTTCATCGTTTCCGCTGAAGATTGCATAACCCTTTTCCCGGTTGCGCAAGAACCTGTGAAAACAATTTTTCCAATCTCAGGATGAGCTGACATTGCAGCGCCAATGTTCGCCTTCGTGTCGCTTGAAGAGACACAGTTTAGAACTCCGGGCGGCAACACAGTGTTGGCAATTTCCACCAAGCGCAAAGTAGAAAGCGGGGTGTGCGGAGAAGGCTTGATGACCACTGTGTTTCCAGTGCGCAATGCTGGCAAAACGTGCCAAACCGCAATCATCACAGGAAAGTTCCAAGGCGTTATCGATCCCACGACGCCGATCGGCTTGCGGCGCAATTCAATGCGCCCCTCGTTATTATCCTGAAGCACTTTCATCGGCAGTGATAGTCCAGATGTGTATTGTGCCCATGCAACAGCGCCGCCAATTTCCCACCGCGAACCGAGCCCGTTCAATGGCTTGCCCTGCTCTTTGGTCAAGAGTTCAGCAAGCTCTTCGGCATGTTCGGCAATTTTGGAACTCACAGCCGAACAATAAGCTTCCAGTTCACTATCCGGCAAAAGAGACCAGGATTTGAAGGCCTTTCCAGCGCAAGCAACTGCAGCGTCGAAATGCTCTGTTGTGCATTCAGGCGCATTTCCTACAAGCTCACCATTCGAGGGATTCCTGATTTCGAAATACGCAGGTGTATCAACCGGCTTGCCGTCAATTGTCATCGTGAAGTACGGCGCTTCACGTTCCTCGCTCATTAGTTCCATAAGTACCTCTCCGACGACGGCAGACTTCCAAAAGCCCGCACCGCACATCGTCGAGTGTATCAAGGGTTGGAGATCGAACTTTCACATCAGGGAATGAAAGTTCTGCCTGAAGGAAAATTGGCGGCGTTAATTCACTTTGAGAACCAACCAGCTTCCCCTCTCGGCGTATAGGGAAGGAACAATGATGTGACTAAAAACGCTAGCGCCCTAGAACCGCTTCACGATATTTTCGAGGTGTCACGCCGAACTGGTCTTTGAAATTGGTCGAGAATTGCGACGGATTGGTGAAGCCGCACCGATGCGAGATTTCCGTTACTGGCAGTTCGCTGCAGTCGAGTCTCTGAAGAAAAGAGCGTGCCAATTCCAGTCGCTGCGCGCGTATGTATCGGTTGACGGTCATATGGCTCACAGAGAATATCTTGTGCAAGTTCCTAACAGACATTGCAAAAGCACCGGCAATGATTTGCGGGCCCAATTCGGGATCAGACAGATTCTTATGAATGTATTCTTTGATCAATTGCTCACGGTTGCGCAGGAGCGATGGACGATCATCGCGTTCATTGCCGGATCTCAAGCATACCCGCAAAAGGTTCATCCCCACATCGGACAGTTCGATTGCTTCTGCGCTTGGCAAACCGGTAATCAGTTCATGCCAATAGTTCTGGATGAATGAGAAGAAGACCTTGCCGGAACCGGCTCTGCCATCAAACTTGCGACAACATATGGACGAGACTTCCAGAACTTCCTCTTCAAACTTGCCTTTTTCCATCTTCATGACGAACAAGCCCATTTGCTGATCGTTCTCGACCTCATATGGGCGCTCGCTGTCGCAGATAGTGAATTCTCCCGGCCTAAGATTTACAACTCGATCATCCTGACGATTCCTCGTCTGACCGAACAGTTGCATATGGATTATGACCGAAGGGCTCGACGCTTTTGCATGCGCTTTTGCGTGGATGACTTTGGATGGACCATGTAGCACGTTCGCGTAATGCTGGTCGCCTACGCTTAGCAGATCAAACTTTGCTCGGAACGACTGTGGTGATGCAACATCTATGCTCTTGCCAGTAAAGGCCTGCGACAAGGTTTCATCCCAATAGGGAATTTTCTCAGTCACCTCGACATCATCAGTCGAAAAAGTGTTTATTTCGATCATCACCCCTCCCTCCATCTACGGAAAAAAGTAGCACTCATCGGATAATTCAGCATCCTGATTAAAGTGCTTGAAGACGTAGCGTAATGTCAGGTCTCACAGTTGTCCGGATCTAGTTCTAAACCTCGTATTTGAACGAACCTATTTTAAGTTAGAAGTATTCAAAATTGCACATGTGGCTTAGCCAGTTGGGCCAGCAATCGCTTGAGTAAATCCGCATCTTCCGGATCAAGCTTCTGCAGAGACTTAGCTTCGTGCTTCTTTGCCTCTTCGATCAGCGGCAAAATTATGTCCTTGCCCTTCCTAGTGATCCGAACGCTTACCTTGCGGCGATCGGCCGCGTCGGTATTCTTCTCTACAAGACCATCACGATTGAGCTGATCGACCACTTTAGTGACATGGGATTGCTCCAGAAGGGTATTGTTGGTCAGTTCACTGATGAACAGCCCAGGCCTGTCGACCAAGTTTATC
>WTKI01000258.1 GCA_011524425.1 Altererythrobacter sp.
CTTACCATACAGACCATGACCTATAATCTGGTACGCGGGATCGGTTGGAACGCCCTGTTCATGCTGCCTTTGGTGATTGCAGCGGGCCCTGCGATCAAACGAAGAGAGCCTGTCGTCCTGGCTGCCTTGTGCGGCATTGTCCTGACACTGTTCGCTATGACCGTAATTTTGCCCTATCAGGGGCATGGATGGGGCTATCGCTATATTCATCCAGTACTCGGCAATTTTTGCTTGCTGGCCGCTTTTGGCTATCGCGAATTGGCAAGGGGAGACAAAGCGTGGACGGATGGCGTGGTCGTCATGGGTGCCGCAATAACTTGTATAATCGCAATGCCGGCCAATTTCTGGTCAGCACATAGTTTTGTGCGCCCCTATGTCGCTTTGACCGAATTGATCAACCAGCAGGATGCTGACTTTGTAATCATCGATGATGAGCGATATTGGGGGGCGGTGGACCAAGTGCGAAATCTGCCTGACCTGTCCAATAGCCCTATTGTTCTTGCAGGACGCTTTATGACCGATGATCAGATCCAATTGCTGTGCGTGCGCGGTAGTGTGAAAGTGATCTCGACAAAGGAAATGGTCGCAACCGGAATGGTCGGCTATCCACGCGATGTTGCGGCGATGGACCCGAATCCGTGTCACCGGTGAACGGGTCAGCCACCCAAAAGAGCGCCCAGCGCCACGTTTGCGTTGTCTATGACTGCTTGTTTCCCTGGACGATAGGCGGGGCCGAACGATGGTATCGGGCCCTTGCCGAATATTTTGCCAAACAGGGCCACTGCGTCACCTATCTGACCTTGCAGCAGTGGGAGCAGAGCGATCCACCTCGGATCGATGGCGTTGATGTAATCGCCGTGGGACCTCGCTTGGCCCTTTACAATGACGAGAGGCGTCGCATTTGGCCAACCATTCGTTTTGGTTGGGGAGTGCTCCTGCATCTTTTGCGGCACGGTGGGCGCTATGATCATGTCCATATGGCAAGCTTTCCGTTTTTCTCCGTTCTGGCGGCTGGAATATTACGACGCTGGCGTGGCTATTCGCTCGGCGTCGATTGGCACGAGGTTTGGACCAAACAATATTGGCGTGACTATTTAGGACCCATGGGAATTGTCGGCTGGGCTGTGCAAAGCCTTTGCGCCCGGTACCCGCACTCCGCATTCACCTACAGCCGCTTGCATCAATCACGCTTGGAAGCATTGGGTCGATCGGCGGAGATATTGCCGGGCGAATATATCGGAGAGAGTTATTCCGGCGTGCCACCAACTCAGCCGCTCACTCTTGTCTATGCCGGGCGACTGATCCCGGAAAAGCGGGTGCCCTTGCTGATCGAAGCCTATGCGATTGCGGTCCGGGCGCTGCCGGAACTGCGCCTTAGAATATTTGGCAAGGGTCCTGAACGAGACAAGATCGGTCAGCTGATTGAGCGACTTGATCTCGACCGCGACAGCATTCTATCGGGCTTCGTCGAAGAAGATGAGTTGCATGCGGCCATGATGGGGGCAGCGGCGATCGTTCAGCCCTCTATGCGTGAAGGTTATGGCATGGTGGTGGCCGAGGCGAGTGCACGCGGCGTGCCGGCAATTGTCGTCGAAGCTGCGGACAATGCAGCTGTAGAGCTGATCGAGATTGGCGTGAACGGGATGGTTGCTGAAGCGAGCGCTGACGGGCTGGCCAAGGCTATCCTGACGGTCTGCCGTGAACCGGATCAGATCCGCCAATCGACCCGCGATTGGTACCGTTCGAACGCTGAAAGACTGTCTGTGAAGGGCTCGCTGGAAATCGTCGCCAAGGCGATTAGCCCAGAGCGCTAGACTTCAAATATTCAGTCCTTTTCCCAGCATGCGATGAAGGATGCGTAAGGCAGGCGGCCCGGCAGCTTGTGATACATCTCTTCAACGTTGAACAAGAAAGGCGCGGTGTGCTTCTTCGAACTGTTTGGCAGGCGAAGCACCCAGTTCAACGTCAGAAAGTAGTAAGCAATCCCGCCGAAGTAGCGCAGGTCGACGACGTTGAAGCCTTCGCCATGCTCACGAAACAGCTTTTTGTGTGACAGTGCGTGCTCATTGCCTGAATCAAAGTTGGAAGTGTCCAATCGATACCAGAGCTTGCGCAGTGGCTCTAGAAAGTAATCAGAATTGGGCTCTGCCATGATCAAGCGACCTTTGGGCTTGAGCATTCCGTGGATGTTACGGAAGGTCGATGGCAGATCGGCGACCAGGTGGTGGATGCCACCCATCACGATCAAGGCATCATACTGCTCGCCCGTTTCAAACGGTTTGGTCAAGTCAGCGACGTAGCAAGGACGGCCGTGCAACTCACGGAAATCTTCCGCAGCCTTTTCCGATATATCACAGCCTGTGATTTCGAGCGCTGGGTTGCGATCACGCAGCCAGCCGACTGTTGCGCCAGTCCCACTTGCAAGCTCCATGACGCTTTTAGCGTCACCCAGCATTTCGCGCACGGGTTCAAACACATATTTGCGTTTATACTCACGCGCCGCTTCATCGCTCGAAGCTTCGTAATATTTCTCATGGATCTCTTCGAAGAGTTCCTTTTGCCGATCAGTAGAGACAGCGGCGGCGTTATCTGCCGTGATCTTGTCGAGTTTCATGAGAGGGTTTCCCTTTCCTTGCGGGCAATGATGCGGAGCGCGCTGGGACGCGCGGTCAATTTCTCTGCGATCCATTGAATGGGCCGGAACATCAGCCCGATCGCAAAGAAGGCTGCATTGGGTTTAATGCCGGTCAGATTTGCGAGGCTGAGGGCGATAGTCGGTCCGCAAATGTCGCGGTGCTCGATGACCTCAAAGTCTGCCGTTTCAACCAGTGATTTCAGGCTGTTTCGGCTGAAGTGCACCCGATGAAACGGCGCATACCAATTGGAACAAGCGGCGCCAAACCAGCTATTCCAGACGCAATCGACATTGGGCACTTCCAACGCAACAACGCCGCCAGGCTTCAACATTGAACTGATGCGGTCCAGAATCCGGCGTGGTTGATCGTCGTGTTCTAGCACGTGAAAACAGGTGATCATGTCAAACTTGGCGCTATCGCGGCGAGCCTTTGCGAAGCTTTGATATCGCGCGTTACCAATCGCTGCTGGGGGCTTGTCAAAGAAGTCCAAGCCGAAGCATTCTGTGCCAACGGGTAATGCTTCAGCAATGGCAGAAGCAAGAGCGCCGTTTCCAGTGCCAAAATCTCCGACTTTGCGTGCTTTGGGGGCGTGAGAGAGCAGTTTGCGCGCGAGCCTTCTTGTGACGAAGGACTTCAGTCGCTCCACCCAACCCGCATCGCGGGCCAGAAAATCCTCACTTGCTCGGTTGTCGTAGAGCGGCGCGACGTCGTCCATCGCGGGGCGCGTCACACCATGTCCACAATGGATGCAGGTGTAGATCTCGACGTGCGGTGCATGGGCATTGCCGGTTTCGATCTCGACCACCGGCCTGTCATGAAGTTGACACGATCCGTTGACGGAAACGGGGCAGAAATCGGCCGTTGAAATCGGGCTAAGAAACATCGTTTACCCCCCATTCCTTGATGCCGAAACTGACGACGCGGTGCAGCACGAAATTGATCGGAGCCATGA
>WTKI01000384.1 GCA_011524425.1 Altererythrobacter sp.
GTTCAACACCGCGCGCGGAACACTAAAGCGCCTGCACGGTGTTCTCCAACAATCGGGGGAAGAAGGATATCAAAATAGTCGTCTTCCAAACGAAAGTGGCACATCTATAACATTCAGGAATGTGACATTCGCTTACCCTGATCGAGATGCGACGCTCGGCGGTCTCACCTTTGAAATTCAACCAGGCGAGATCGTTGCTTTGACCGGCGCGAATGGCGCAGGGAAAAGTACGATCGTTAAAATGTTGCTTGGCTTCTACCCGCCACAATCAGGAGAAATCTTGTTAGGTGGAGAGAACATCGGCGAGCTCAATTTGCAAGCGTTGCGCCGACAAATTGGCTATGTTCCTCAACAACCGCTCCTGCAAAATGGAACGGTACGCGAGAACATCACATTGGGGGACACGTCGGCGAAACAAGCTGCGATAATGCGTGCGTGCAAGTTAGCCCAAGCTCATCAGTTCATAGTAGATCTGCCGGCAGGGTACGAAACCGAGATTGGCGACCATGGCGTTCGACTGTCAGGTGGGCAGCGTCAACGGATCGCGCTGGCTCGAGCACTCCTGGCAGACCCACCGGTCCTGATCCTTGACGAAGCCACTTCCATGTATGACCTTGAAGGGGAAGCTCTGTTTGTGGACCAGTGCCGCGCAGCTCTACGCGCTAGGACCGTCATTATTATTACCCATCGCCCCGCTAGTCTCGCACTCGCTGATCGAATCCTTTCAATCGCAGAGGGCGTTGCAAAGGAAGCGCCTAGACACCTGACTTAACCGTGTTTTCACGGAACCGCAGGCTTGGAATGCTCGGAATAGCTTGACCACGGTTTAGAATAACGCGATTTCGTGTGATTAATGCGCAATTTGAGAAACATACTAACTCACGCAATATGGATACCTCGGGCAATTCTCGAACTTCTATATGCCCGCATCAAATTGATCAGCGTAACTCCGCGTGACGTGGTTGAACTTAACTCGAGAGCTCAAAGAGACGGCGTCTCGTCCTATCGCAAGACAATCCAGCAGAGTGCTGCCCTCGAAAGAGTCATATTCCTTGTGCCACGTGTCGCCGCTCGCGTGCCGTGGCGTTCCGACTGTCTTGTGCAAGCCTTAGCTACACAGCGCTGGCTTTATAGCTATAAAATACCGACAAAAGTTGAGATAGGTGTCCAACGTGGTGACGCCTCTGAGTTCCGCGCGCACGCTTGGGCTGTTTGTGATGAACAGATTATACTCGGAGGGGAAATTTCGAGTTTCTCGCCGCTTCTTAGCAGAGCCATGAAATGTGAAGCGACTGGTGACAAAGTGTCAAAAGAGAAATGAACTCACTTTGCGCCAAAACCGGTCAAGATCACTCTTATTGTCCTTAGAGCAACCACCATATCTATCCAAAACGAGATATTCTTCACGTAATAGAAGTCGTAACTCAGCTTGTCTTCGATGTCTTGAACCGCAGTGACATGGCCTTGGTGAACCTGCGCCCAACCGGTAATACCTGGTCGAACAAGATGACGATACCGATAGTAAGGAATACCGGACGAATAATCCATAGATAGCGCAATCGCTTCTGGTCTTGGACCAATCCAGCTCATCTCACCCTTGAGGATATTAAAGACCTGAGGCAGTTCATCGAGTCTGCTTCGCCGAAGGAAGTGACCAACACGAGTAATACGGGCGTCGCCCGGTTTAGTGATGCTGGCCGTAGGATCTTCCCCGTTTTCCGTAACGGTCATCGTCCGGAATTTTATGATATCAAAGAACTGGCTCCGGTAACCGATCCTTTTTTGTTTAAAGAATGCAGGGCCTTCGGAATCAATCTTTATGACTAGCGCGATTAAACCCATAACAGGGATGAGTACAGGAAGCGCGAGAACAGACCCTAGCACGTCTATCATCCGCTTTATCTTTTGATAGGCAAGCGAGGGTACCATCGCACCAAAGCTGTTCTCGCTAAAGTGCTCGAATTGCACCTTACCCGTCATTGCCTCGCGAAGCTGGGTATAGTGGTAGACCGGCAAACCAAGTAAGGCCGCTTCGGTCAAAACTCGCTCCCAAGAAGGACCGAGATCGGCATGTAGATCGGCGATCATAATAGCGTTTGGATCAGATGGAACCCGCGGATTGGTCAAATAGATGGTCCGCAAATTCCAATCAGGATCGGCCTCAGATGCACGGCCTACGGGCACCAGATAGCAAGTTGCCTGTCGGCCTCGAATCATCAACGCAGATAGAACAAAAAATGACAGCAGCGAGGAGACAAAACTAAGGCCG
Source organism: Altererythrobacter sp. (assembly GCA_011524425.1). Taxonomy (GTDB): domain Bacteria; phylum Pseudomonadota; class Alphaproteobacteria; order Sphingomonadales; family Sphingomonadaceae; genus Erythrobacter. Next base: position 2,270 of record WTKI01000384.1, read on the forward strand.
AGAAGAACAGTGCTGTAAGGAATTCGAAAGAACACCAAGAACGCTACGAGAATAGCGAATGCTGATCCATAAATTGGCAGTATCCACCGGGCAACAACTGCACCGAAATAGCCACTGATCCGGCGCATACCAGTAAGGGTTGTAAGCGCTGCGATAGCAGCAATAGCTAACGAGATTTGCGATGTAGACGCACGCCAAACATCAATGCCATTGAAAGGCATCAATGCGATCAAGGGAACGAATACTGAAAATGCCAATACATAGCTCAACTGAAGTCGCAGCGAATGAAATCGACTGCGATGAACATGGTGCTCACCGAGATTGAACTGATACATCAACGGCCGGACTCTGACGTCATTGCCAACTCTTTAGGCTGCGCAACGTTCTCAAGAAACCACAGGTACGTATCTCGAATTCCATCGCCAAGCGATATTGAAGGGCTCCAACCCATTTCTTGCAATTTTGAACAATCCAAAAGTTTCCGTGGGGTTCCGTCCGGCTTACTCGCATCGAATTCTAGCTGCCCCTCAAACCCAACTGCTTTTGCAATCTCAAGTGCAAGCTGCTTGATTGAGAATTCTTCGCCAGAACCTACATTGATCGGTGAGTCACCGCTGTAATTATGCAGCAAGTGGACACAAGCATCCGCTAGATCATCTACGTGGAGAAACTCGCGCAGCGGCGAGCCGCTCCCCCAAATCGTCAATCCATGCCCATTGAGCTTAGATTCATGAGCCTTGCGCATCAAAGCAGGAAGCACATGGCTCGTTTTGAGATCGAAGTTGTCTCCGGGACCGTATAAGTTTGTCGGCATTGCACTAATGAAGTTGCAGCCATATTGCCGCCGGTAAGCTTGACATAGCTTAAGTCCAGCAATCTTGGCGATCGCATACCACTCATTCGTCGCCTCGAGCTGGCCCGTCAACAACGCATCCTCTCGCATAGGCTGCACCGCATCTCGAGGATAGATACAGGAAGATCCTAGAAAGAGGAGCTTTGACACCCCTGATTGGCGCGCAGCCTCAATGACGTTTGTTTGGATGGCTAAATTGTCATATATGAACTCACCCGGTCGAGTGTCATTGGCATAGATCCCGCCGACCTTTGCAGCGGCAAGGATCACCACGTCTGGCCTGCTTTCAGAAAACCAACGGCGAACCGAGTCTTGCTCTCTTAGGTCTAACTCTCTTGGCGAAGTGAGCGGGGAGCATTGTTCGGCTTTGAGTCTACGAAGAATCGCCGAGCCGACCATACCGCGATGGCCTGCGACCTAAATCGTTTGTCCTTTCAACTCAAAAGTC
>WTKI01000273.1 GCA_011524425.1 Altererythrobacter sp.
GGTCGCTAATCAGGGAAAGCTACCGGTTGGCTCCGGGGACCCATTTGACGTCCGATTGCCCATTGTCGTTAAGCACACGAGCGAGGACGAACAAATAGTCTGACAGTCGGTTGATATAAGCAAGCGCTGCCGGGTTGGTTGGTTCTGTCGAAGCGAGAGCTGTCATTGCGCGCTCCGCAGCGCGCGTGCTGGCGCGCGCGACATGGGTTCGGGCAGCGGCTTCATTGCCGCCTGGCAAAACAAAACTGCTTAGAGGTTCCAACTCTTCATTAGCAGCATCTATTGCGCCTTCCAGCCAATCCACCTGTCCCTGCACCACACGCAGAACCATTTCGCCGGGCGCGAAATCGCCATCTTCTGCAGGTGTCGCAATATCCGCACCCAGATCGAACAGATCGTTTTGAATGCGAAATAGGTTTTGCGCATGCTTGGGCTCTGCCAGCGCAGCGGCTGCCAACCCGATCGCGGAATTGGCTTCGTCGACTTTCCCGATCGCTTCGATCCGAAGGCTTGATTTTGCAATCCGCGATCCATCGACCAGCCCCGTCGTGCCGTCATCTCCGGTGCGCGTGTATATCTTGTTTAGCTTGACCATAGCGAAGAAACGCGCGCTTAACGGGAAACTGCAAGGATGATCGCCACCACGAGGATGGCCAACGCTTGATATTTGATGCGCGCAAACATCGCTTTGTTCTGCATCATCTGCATTTCAGTAACGGTTTCGCCTTCCCCGCTCTCCAAATCGACTTTGGTCGTCTTAAGAAATGCCACAATTCCGCGGATCAAAGACACGACCACCAGAATGCACAAAATGATGAGAATAGGGACAAGGATGTAGTTCATGGCGGTTATCTAGGCCTTCTCTAATGAAATGCCAGCCGGCAAAATTTGCGCGCGTAGTTGCTCTGCAAGCAACGAACCGTCTTCGCCTGCGTTCCGCAAATCCGATAAGGAAGGCGAGCCGCGGCGTTTTGCAAGCTTCCTGCCTTCTTCATCAAGCAGCAGCCGGTGGTGGTGCCAGCGCGGGACCGGCAAGCCAAGCAAGGCTTGCAGCAAGCGATGAATATGTGTGGCTTGAAACAGGTCAGCGCCGCGCGTCACCAGTGTGACGCCATCAGCCGCATCATCCAGCGTTGCGGCCAGATGATAGCTCGCCGGGAGCGCCTTGCGGACAAGAACAACGTCTCCGAAGCGCGCCGGATCAGCGCTTTGTTCGCCCAACACATCATCATGCCAGGCAAGTGCGCCTGCTTGCTCTATCGCGCGGTCGGTATCCAACCGCAAGGCAACCGGTTGCCGCAGGTCAATTTCTGCCCGCTTGCAGGTTCCAGGATAAACAGGACCCTCCGGGCCCTTTGCGACTGCCAGAGCGGCAATCTGCGCTCTGCTGCATTGGCATGGATAGAGCAGCTCCAATTCTTCCAGCCGCTTGGCAGCTGCGCGATAGCTTTCAATGCGGGTGGATTGCGCTGGTACTTCGTACCAATCCAGCCCCAGCCATTCCAGATCGCGGCGAAATTCATCAGCGAGCTCCGGCTTGCTGCGCTCACCGTCAATGTCTTCGATACGCAGCAGAAAACGGCCGTCCTTTTTGCGGGCCAGATCATGCGCGATGATGGCTGAATAGGCATGCCCAAGGTGCAGCAATCCGTTCGGGCTAGGGGCGAAACGCGTCACAATCATAGCTGGATTAGCCCTATGACACAGGAACGCTGCGCCTACGAGCAAGCAATTGCACTGTGGAAAGCCGGGTTGTCATGGGTTTGACTCATGATTCTGGCACGCCATGTTCTCATTCATCAGAAGAGGGAGGCACGAAAAGCCCGTGTTCAAAGCCGAACTGATTGAAAGAGCAGCGCGATTCCGCAGCGCGGATGAGGATCCGACGCGCAATCCGGAAGCGTGCCCTTCACTGGTGCTCAATGCGGATTACACTCCGCTGTCTTATTATCCGCTTAGCCTGTGGCCGTGGCAAACCGCGATAAAAGCGGTGTTTCTGGACCGCGTGGACATTGTCGCCAGCTATGACCGCGAAGTGCATTCGCCTTCGCTGGATATGAAAATCCCCAGCGTTATTGCACTCAGGCAATATGTGAAGCCAAGCGAGTTTCCCGCTTTCACGCGCTTCAACCTGTTTCTGCGCGATGGCTTTCAGTGCCAGTATTGCGGCAGCGGTCATCATTTGACGTTCGACCATGTCATTCCGCGCCGGATGGGTGGCAAGACGACTTGGGAGAACATCGTTACAGCCTGCGCGCCGTGCAATATGAAAAAAGGCGGACGCACGCCCAGCGATGCGCATATGAGCCTGTTTGAAAAGCCGATCAGGCCAACCAGCTGGCAATTGCAACAGCGCGGCAAGGCCTTCCCGCCGAACTATCTGCATGAGACCTGGCGCGATTACCTCTATTGGGACATCGAATTGGAAGAATAGCCGGCAAGCTACCGATGGAAGGCTAGCCGTCGATCACCCGCGTTTCGGGGTGGTGTTTGTCGAGATGCTTCTTGATGATCCGCAAATTGCGTGTGTTTGAGCGGAACAGGAAGTCAGCGGCATCTCCGACAACCGGCACAGCGCCGATTGCTGTGTCAAACGCGACATTCGCGCCCATCCGCCACAACTTCCATTTGGGAAGGCCCAGATTGCGCGCTTCCCATACCAGGTAAGCACCCATGGCTGTAGTGATGATATCGCCAAGAACAGGGATCAAGCCGACAATGGCATCGAGCCCGATCGGGACGTTGACGCCGGGAATGCGGAAGCTGCGCTCCAGCATCATCTCCATCGCTTCCACACGTTGCCGGATGGACTGCACATCTGTCCCAGTTGGGATAGAAAGGCCGACAATCTGCGGTTCATTCACGTCCTGCATCAGGCTCTCCTTCCCTTCCTAAGTGGGGTCTAGAGCAAGTGGAAACAAGGCGTGAAGGCCCCATTGGTTCTCTTCAAAGCCCCCAACTCCGGCGCGAACCAGTGACCACCGCACCGGCTGGCCCAGCGGGATAAACACTTGTTCAGCGATAAGCGCATCCTGTGCCTCCGCATAAATCTGGTTTTTTGCGACGAAATCACGCGCTTCCAATGCTTCAGCAACGAGTTCGTCCGCCTCAGTTGAGCACAGCCCGAATTCCAGCGAGCAATGAAACTGGTTGAGATACCAGCGCTGTGAATAATAGCGCGCCGGATGATCGCGCAAAACCAAGTCCGCCGGGTCATCGCCAATTGCACGCACTGCCTCTACGCCTATGCCGGAAAGATCTTCGCGGAGCTGTTCGAAAAGCAAATCGCTGCCGGGACCGGCCGGCAGGGCAATAGAAACCTGCGCTACCCCTTCCGATTGCGCTGCAGCATCGCTGGTCTTCCAGCCTGAAACCCGGCGCGAGGCAATTGCACGGCGTTCTGCCAAAGAGAGCTGGGCCCAGCGCTCCTCCTGCTGGCCGCCGGGTCCGGAAAAGGCCACAGGATAAATCCAGGTCGAGGCTTGCCAGCCGCCAAAATTGAACGGCTGCATCAAATCGCTGCGATCGATGGCCATCGCAATAGCTTCACGTACGCTCGGAT
>WTKI01000133.1 GCA_011524425.1 Altererythrobacter sp.
CTAGCCCTGCCATTGCAGGCGCCCCGCCGCGATCAATCAACGCCCAGCCAATTTCATTCTGCAACCAAGCAATGGCACGAAGCGCACTTTCTGCAAGAACCAGAATGCCGCCGAAATACAGGATGAAAGGCGCGAGCCCACGGCGACGCGGCTCCGGTGTATTGCCGATTTTTTCAGCAAGTAGGCGAGACAATCGCTGACTCCCATATGGGCTTAAGCCGGACTCTGAGTTCTATTGGCTTTCCGATGCAGACGGCCAAACGGTTACACTATGAAGCCCGAAACGAGCCCGCTGAAAGCAAAAGTGCCAACCACAAGAACTGTGATTGGCACTTCTGCTTGCGCACATGTGTGAGCTACGACCCAAGAGCTCTGCGGGCATGCCCGCTTCTTTGGTTATCTCTGCACTCGCCCAGAACCATCGCCGGACATCAGCTTTTCGACCTCTGGAACTGTTACGCGGTTAAAGTCACCCATGATGGTGTGCTTGAGCGCGCTTGCCGCAACAGCAAATTCCAAGCTCTGCTGGCGATCTTCATAGGCATTGAGGCCATAGATCAAAGCAGATGCAAAACTGTCACCTCCACCAACACGGTCAACAATATCAGTGAGTTCATATTTGCGGCTGAGCATGAAGCCATCATCACGCGTACGCAGGCATGCAGACCAGTTGTTGCGATCCGCGCTGAGGCTTTCGCGCAAGGTGATCGCAATAGTGTGCATGTTGGGATAGATGTCGAGCACCTTCTGACCCAATGCTTCGTACTTCGCTGTATCTAGCTCTCCTGATTCCACATCGACATCGACAGAAATATCGAGCGACTTCTGGCAATCTTCTTCATTGGCGATGCCTACATCGACATATTTCACCAATTCGCGCATCACTTCCGGCGCGCTCTTTCCGTATTTCCAGAGCTTGCCTCGGAAGTTGAAGTCACATGAAACAGTCACGCCAGCTTCTTTTGCGGCCTTCACGCAAGCCATGGAAAGATCAGCAGCAGACTGGCTAAGCGCAGGGGTAATACCGGTGATGTGGAGCCACTTGGCGCCTTTGAAGATTGTCGGCCAGTCAAACTCGTCTGCGCTTGCATTGCAGATGGAGGAATTTGCCCGATCATAAACTACTTTGGACGGGCGCTGGTTGGATCCTGTCTCCAGGAAGTAGATACCGACCCGGTCACCGGAACGGCTGATAAAACCGGTGTCGACGCCGAATTTGCGCAATTCCATAATCGCGTTTTCGCCAATGTCGTTGTCTGGCAGAGCGCTTACGAAGCCTGCATCCAGGCCATAATTGCTCAGCGCGACAGCCACATTGGCTTCGCCGCCTCCAAAGGTCGCTTCAAACGAAGGAGATTGGAAAAAGCGTTCGTGGCTTGGCGTTTTGAGCCGCAGCATGATTTCGCCGAAAGATAAGAACTGTGTCATTTCTAAGTGTCCGAGGGAGAGTTTTGGAGGGAGGGAAAGCGGTCAGGAGAATGCCAGACCGCCATTGATGTCGATGTTAGCGCCAGTGATGAAAGACGCTTCGTCAGACGCGAGGTATGCGACCAGATCTGCTGTTTCTTCAGCCTTGCCTTGACGACGAAGAGGCGTTGAGTTTGCGACATTTTCACGCGCTGCATCAGGCGTGAACTTGTCATGGAACGTGGTCGCAATCATGCCCGGGCAAAGCGCGTTGGCACGAATACCCTTAGGACCCAGTTCTTTCGCCAGGCCGCGGGTCATAGTCATGACCGCACCTTTCGAAGTGGCATAAGCGATCGCACCGCCACCACCGCCATCACGGCCAGCGAGAGACGCAAGGTTCACGATCGATGAGCCTGCTGGCATGAACGGAACAGCGGCTTTACAAGCAAGGAATGTCGAAGTCGTGTTAAGCTGCATGACGAAGTTGAAGAACTCCTCATCCATTTCTTCCAATGTTTTGCGAGCGACCAGGCCGCCGGCATTGTTCACCAGAATGTCAATCGTATCACCAAACGCTTCGCGTGAGGCGGCGACCAATGCATCAACTTCAGATGGCTTTGTGACATCCGCCTTCACTTTGATGCCTTTCCCGCCTGCTGCTTCAACCGCGGCAACCGTTGCATCAGCATCGGCTTCATTGCTGTTGTAGTTCACAACAACATTGGCACCTTCGCTTGCCAGTTTGACACAGATAGCGCGTCCAATGTCACGGCTGCCCCCAGTGACGATCGCTGTCTTGCCTGCAAATTTCATGATTTCGTTTCCCGTCTTATTTGAATTGAATGTGATTAAGCTGTTTTCGGTTTAAGCGGTTTGACCTCAGGGCACAGAATGAGCACTGACAGTACCGTCATGATTGCAAGGCCAGCACCCACCACAAAGGCTGGAACGTAGCTCTCTACAGTTATGATCGGGATCAAGAAGTTCAGCAGCACAACTGCGAGCTTCGCCGCAGTTCCGGCATAACCGGCCAATGTGCCAACAGAGCTTCCGCTGTAAAAGTCGCTCGGCAGCGTTTGAATGTTGCCAACTGCGGTTTGGAAACCAAACAGAATGACGGCCATCAAAAGCACAGCGAATAGCGGAGTTGAGGCCTGTGTTGTCGCAAGCAGCGATACGAGCATAATCAATCCGCCAAGAGCGATGACCGATTTACGCGTCTTGTTGACCGTCCAACCAGACTTAATTCGATTGCCAGCCAAGAGCCCGCCGAACCAAGCGCCAAGCATCGCGCCGACATAGGGAATCCACGCATAGATCGCGATCTCTTCCACCCCGAAGCCGTATGTCTCGTTGAGGTAGAGCGGCAACCAGCCGACAAACAGCCACCAGATCGGATCGAGGAAGAAACTTGCAAGGATAACGCCCCAGCTTTCCTTGCGGCTTAAGATCTCGCCAGAGCCGGGGGCATAATCTGCCACTTCATTGGTTTCTGTATTGCGCTGCCCTGTTAGAATGAATTGGCGCTCTTCTTCTGAGATCCAAGGGTGGGCGTCTGGACCGCTTTTGTAGACGATCAACCAAGGGATCAGCCACAAGAAGCCGAGCGCGCCAATAGCAACGAAAGTTGCCTGCCAGCTGCCGAGCCAGACAAAGAGAAGTCCGATAATAGGCGCCGAAACAATGCCGCCTATTGCTGCACCGGAGTTGAAAATACCCTGGGCCAGTGCTCGTTCATCGATCGGGAACCATTCCGCATTGGCTTTGGTTGCCCCCGGCCAGTTACCGGCTTCTGAAACCCCCAGTATTGCGCGATAGACAGCAAAACTGGCTAAACCGGTTGCAACTGCATGCAGCATCGTTGCAGCCGACCAGACCACAATCGACAAAACGAAGCCGAGCCGCACGCCGATCCAGTCAAAAATCTTTCCAAACAGAGTTTGGCCGAAGGCATAGGCAAAAGTGAAGACATTGAGGATGATAGCATATTCTTCCTTGCTCATCCCTAGATCTTCGGAAATTTCAGGCCACAGGAAGCCCAAGGCTCCGCGGTCGATATAGTTGATGATCGTCGCCACAGCGACGAGAACAACGATGACGTATCGCAAATTACCTTTCAGCATGATTTAGCTCCCCTCACCCAAGAAATCTTCGCGCGCAGGGCTGAACGTGTCGATCAGAACACCCGGCTCTAGACAGACAGCACCGTGGTCCAGATGCGGCGCAATGTAGAAACTGTCACCTGCAGTCAGGATGCGCTTCTCGCCATCGACAAACACCTCGAACTTGCCGCTTTCCACATAGGTGGACTGGCTATGGTAATGCGCATGGACATCACCCACGGACCCTTCTTCGAACCAAACCCGCACGATCATGATATCCGGGCCGTAGCCCAGGATCTGGCGCGATATGCCGCCACCCAATTCTTCTTTGGGTAAAGCCGAAGCAGCGATAAATGGAGCGCTGCTGCCTGCAACTTTGGTGGCCATATCAGTTTCCCCCTTCAGAAAGTGCGATCCGCGCAGCAAACCCGGTCCAAGAGATCTGCTGCCCTGCAACAACCGCGCTGTGCGATTTGTTGGGATCTTTGTCATACGAGATCGCAAGGACTGTGCGTCCTCCTGCGATCGTTTCAATCAGCACGAGGTCTGCATTGCCTGCACTGTAATGATGAAGCGAGGCGATCTGGCTACGACTGCCGATCGTCTGCTCTGTCGCACCGTCATAGAGACCATGCGATTCCAGCATGCTGACAAAAACCGCCTCGCTCGCGCCGTCCAAGCGCTGGATAATGACCGGCTCACGCCGGAGATTGAATTCTGGATCGTTCGCACCGCTTTCAGCCAGAATGACTTCCAACTGCTCATTGGGAACGAAGCGATAGGTGTAGAAACGGCCGTCCAAGATCCATGTCAGATATGGCGAACCGCCCGCTGCGCTACCGGTTCCGTCAACCCATAGGTGCTGATAGCCGTCGCTGGCGCCAAGCACCGGACGCTCGGTGACATTAGGCTCCAACTCGAAGCCAGTCTCCATGATGTGCCCGGAATAGTGCAGGGGCAAATCGAACTTATGCTCACCCTCAGCTTTAGCACGCATGATGTCCACTACGACCGGTGCTGAAAGCCCTTCGACCTCAACCATCGCAAGAGTGCGAATTTGCTCAACCTGTTCTTCCGGATAGGCAGTATCGATAGCCGCAACAGTGACCTGTAGGTCTGGCGCATCTGAAAAATACACCTGCTCCGGAGCAAATTTGTCCGCGAACTTGCGGTCACCGTAGAAGTGGCTCTTTTCATCAACCACCAGCGCGTTATGCGCGATCGATTGCTTCGCCCAAGTTTCATTCTCAGGCAAATAGCGACCGCCATGTTTGGCTTCGATATTGAGGAAACGCGCAGCGCCATAGTCACGCACGATCTCATTGCCATTGTCATACAATTGCCAGCTAAGCTTGTCGAAATGGCCGTGCCCTAACCCTTGCGAGCTGTTCTTGGCGATCAGAGCCGTATGCCGCGGGCCCGTGCCATGCCGCAGAACCGCCACAGCGCCTTGGTCTCCTACTGCACCATCTGAATGCAATAAGGACCGGAACGGGAATGGCTCGGCTTTGCCATCGGCTAACCCTTGCGCGACTGAGCGGCCATTAGCGGTAAGCACTGTCCGGCCCTGGAATTCTGCAATCGAGAGCAAGGCAGGATCGCCGGTCTTGGCATAGGCGATCGCCACACCTTCATAGAGTTCAGCTGTCCTCAGGCTCTTGTCGCGGATCGCATCATTAAACGGGAAGAAATAGCCGCCATAACTCAGCTGGATCGTCGTGCGCAGAGCTTTCAAGAGGATTCCGTCGCGGTGCTCAAAGATTTTGCGCTCAGGCTCGTTGCGCTCGATCACATCTGCAAAGACCAAAAAGGGAAGCAATGCAAAGCGCTGATAATAAGGACCTTCTGTGTAGTAACCGTCCGGAGAAAACAGCAATTCGGATTGCCGCAAAAAGCCTGTCTCACCGCTCTTGTCAGATCCCAACAAAGCGCGATCGACCATGTCGTGGTCGCCGAGCAGATAGCCTGTCATGCCTACGCCTGCAGTCGCCCAAGTTGCGTGGTTATGGATCAGGTTGAATGTGCGCTCGGACTCTACAGAGAGGAAATGCGCTGCTGGCCGAAATACGTTGTCATCGATTGCCCGGCGGTCTTCAGCGCTCAGCGTGTCCCGGATATCTCCATATCCCTGGATCGCGTGAACCACCCACATAGCGTCGTTGAGAACTTGCCAGAACAAGCGGCCTACATTTTGGTTGGCCTTAGCAGGGTGATCGCCCAAGGTCGGGTAAAGCTCTGAATATTCAAGCAACAAGTCGCGGACATAATCGCGATACTTTTCGTCACCGGTCACGCGGTAAAGTTGGCCACCAAGATGGATCGCCCGGTAATTGCGCTTGTGCTGCTCGTGCGTGTACCCGCCACCTGGATCTTTAGGGACAGGCACGACCAGCCCTTGCTCCATCATTCCATCGACGAAGGACCTAGCGCGCTCCAATTCAGCTGCATAAAGCGGAGGCAGCGCCTCTTCTTCAAATGCAACTGAAGAGCTGTCTTGCGCGTGCAGGGGTGCCGGCACCAAACCGGCAAAGGAAAGCGCGCCAATCGCTGTAAGCAGCTTCCTCATTGCGCTTCGCCTTCCTCGATGATGTTGTTGCTAGCTGTAACCCGGAACGCGCCTTCAAAGATTAGCTCTTCGAGGACCGGAACAGGGGTTTGCGAGAACAAGTTGTCAGCAAGCGTGGTCTTAGGCGTTCCGACTGTGTGAACGATCCGCAAAGGCATGGAAGAAGCCACCTTATTGCCAACCACTTCGGCAGTTTGAACACCGTGGAGATTGATCGCAGCGCCCGATCTGTTGGTTGCGGCCTTCCCGACATCCGCCAGCTTGTTGCCGGAAATTTTGACGTAAGGACCAAAAGTACTTTCATCCCTTCCGCCGCGATAGACATCCACTATTGGCCCACCAATCTTCGCAAATTTGCTATCGATCACATCGAGATATTCGACATTATACTGGCCAAAGTCCTCAGTCTCCGCCGAGGCTGACACAATCGAGCCGGTTATGTTCGCAAACCGGCTATTCCGGATGCTCACACGATGCGCCAGCGTGCTCTTGCCCAGCGTTATGACGCTGAAAGACTTGTTCACTTCCAAGTTGCGAACAGTGACTCCATCCAGTTCAATCAGGATGTTTGATTGAATGGGATAGCTCGTGGTCCGGATCATGGAGTTGCCGACGGAATCAGGAGCAAGCGACCCGTCGATCACAAGATTTGCGAGTTGGACATTGCCCTTTTCCTTGAGCTCGATCAGCGAAGGCCGTTCAAACAGTATGACTGCAGGTGGCGCATCTTCATCCGCTGTCTGTACACCTCGAATAGTTATCGCTTTGTCCAAGCTAACTGTGCGATCAACTATATGGTTGCCTGTGGCTAGCTCCAGCACATCACCAGGTGCCGCGGCGATGATCGCTGCCGCCAGAAGGCCTTCGCCAGCATCCACTTGCGTGACAGTCCCACTCGCTCCGAATGGCGAGCGGTCATCAGGTTTCGCATACCAGGAAACACCAACATCTTCGATGGCAATGGGCTTGAGATCGCGCGGCGCGCCGAGCGATGCAAACTTAGCTGCAACCGGAAAAGCCAGTCCGCTTTCCGCGCGCTCAAGTTCAAGCGCGCCCTGCTTGATGGATGCAAGGGCATTATCGACTTCGCCGGATATCACACGGTTATTTGCAAAAGTGATCCCTGACATATCGTCAAAGACCTCGATGAAGGTCTCTGCCTCCAAGCCGCCTAGGAGGTTGTTGCGAAACACTGATTTGCTTGGCGCCGCTGAACGCTCTTCATCCGCCCCGACACCGAAGCCGACACGCGCGCTATCAATCACTGTATTGTTTTCGATCCGCGCGCCTTCAACCTCGACATACCGATTGACGGGAGAATTAGGGACTCCATTCATAACCGCCAAAGCACTGGAGAAAGCCGAGCCGCGCAGCCCCTCCATGTAGTTTTCTCGCACAGTCTGATTGCGGTTAATGACACGAATTCCGCCTGTGTAATCCTTGCCGAAACCAAGGAACACATTGCGCTCGACCAGATTGTCGTCGCCGTGACGCAGGGTCAGGTTGCCGCGCGAGCGGAGAAATAGGTTGCCTCTGAAAATATTGCCGCCGGACTTGGAAGAGATGATTTCCACTTCACCATCTGTCCGGTCGAAGACGTTGTTTTCAACCAGAGTGTTGGAAAGATGCATGGAATACTTGCTAGTTCCGATGCGGAGCGTTTCGCCTCCATTCGACCCGAGGACTGGGCGTGGTCCGAAATAGTTGTGATCAATGCGGTGCCCGTTTTGCTGACTTTCTTCGCTGTCGAGCCGCACCGCAAGCGTCACACCCTTGTTGGTTTTGCCAACCATGTGGTTGTGATCAAACCGGTTGTTCTTGCCATACAAGCCAACCCAATAATCGGATTCATAGCGATCAGGCTTGCTGAAACTGTCGATGACCACTTGCGTGACGCGGCTGTGATGGGCGAGATCCTGCTTCGTCCGGCGGAATGAAATGACTTCCCCGCGAGGGCTATAGCCATCTTTGAACACAAGGCCTGAAACCAGGATGTGGCTTCCGCCAATCCGAAGGCTGGACTGCCCTGTCAAAATAACCTTGCCAGCTTCTTGAGAAGTCACCGTAATGGGCTTCTTCTTTCGCCCTTCGCCGGTGATGACCATTTCAAAGTCACGCCACTCACCATTGGCAAGAACGATCGTGTCCCCAGCCTCAACATTCTTGGCGGCCTGAAAGTATTCACTCTGGTCACGAACAAGGAAGCGCTCTGCATGAGCAGGCACAGCCAACAACCAAACGGTGCAAACAACAAGGCAGAGCCTTGCTAACATCCCTACATCCCTCTCGTCACGATTTCTTATGACTCGACCATAGGTCTCCAAACCAGATTGTCAATCAAACTGGTTTGGTAAATAAAACTTTTTGTGTAATACCAGTTGGCCTAGCCGATCTTTGCGGAAGCAAGAAAGCGTTCGCGGCTCAAAGAGGCCTGTTGCTGCACCTCTTCCAGAGCCTTACGCTCAGTGGCTTCAAGCATTGTCTCGAGCAAACGATGGAAGTGCTCGCGCATTGCATGCCTTGCCGCAGCAGGATCCCGTGCTTTCAACGCTTCAAAAATCGCACGGTGCTCTTCTGTGCGAGAATCTGCGTCATGCACGCAGACATTCTCATATGTCGCTTTCACATCGGGAATTTCTTCCCGCATGCGCCACAGAGATTTGATTGTATGCACCATGGCGGCATTGTTTGAAGCTTCTGCAATAGTAAGGTGAAATTGCCGGTCGGCATGATTGGAAACCTCATCATCCTCGGAGCGCATTTGCTCCACCAGACCTTCGAGCTTTTCAATCGCCTCTTCGGAGATATTGTGAGCCGCCAAGGCGGCAGATTCAGCCTCCACCAACAACCGCGCTTCCGTCACTTCAAATGCGCTTGCGGTTGGAAGTTCGCCTAGACCTACGGGCGGGCGTTCACTCACGTAAACACCGGAGCCTGTTTTGATTTCCAACCGGCCTATCGCTTGAAGAGCAATCTCGGCTTCGCGGATAGTAACTCTACTGACCCCCAGCTTTTCCGCCAACTCCCGTTCGCCAGGCAATCGCGTGCCGGGAGGGTAAGCTCCCTGCTCGATAAGTTGCGATATCTGCTCAGCTACAGATTGGAAAAGGCGTTTGCTGGACATTAGTGCGCCATGCTCCCCAAATTGACGACGATGCGGCTGCGTTAATTCCCCTAGATGATCCTACCAGTCAATGCCAGATATGGTAGAAACCGGCGCCGCCTCCCCCACGAAAGCGGCGCCGGTAAGACTTCAGAACTTGAACCGAACGCCGGCGAAGTAGCGTGGTCCGTAGACCAGCACTTGACCAAGATCGTCTGGTGCACCGCGGAAGTCAGTGCGTGGCTCGTTGAAGAGGTTGATCCCTTCAAGCGAGAACCGGACGTTATCGTTCAGCTTGAACGTCATACGTGCTTCGAAGACCTCCACATCATCGACAATACGAATGCGCCCAGGGGTGCTGACGAATTGCTGGAAGTAATCGCTGCGATATTTGTAGATCGCTTGGAAATCAAACGGCCCAATCTCGTAGTACGCCTGCGCTGAAAGCACATGCTCAGAGAAACCGAACAGATTGCTTGGCGGGATCAATGCGGCCTGCTGAACGAAGGTGGAACCATCGTCATTGACGCCCAAAATCTCACCCAGCGTATCGTCCTGGAATTCGAAGTTCGAGTCCGCAATGTTGTAGCTCAACTTGAAGCCCAAACCGTCAAACGGTGCCGGCAGGTAGTTGAAGTTATGCGAAGCGGTCACTTCTAGGCCGTAAATTGTGCTCGTATCTTCTGAGACATCAGTCGTAGTCACAAGAACACTCAGATCCTGACCATCCACTGTGAAGGTCTCGAACTGACCGACAGTCTGGAAGCCACCATCAAAGCTCTTGTAGTATGCATTGAAGGCGAGAATGGTGTCTTCATTTGGATACCATTCCAGACCAACATCGACGTTCCATGACAGCAGTGGGTCGGTAAACGGGTTACCTGTAGCATTCGCTGTACCAATAAGGTCAGCGATTGAAGTACCACCTTCAGTGTCGTCGGTAAGACCTGTAAAGGTCCGACCAAAGCTCAGGTCAGATGGATCAGGACGCGATAGCGCGCGGTAAACCGCGAAGCGACCTTGAAGCTCAGGATTGAACTCCGCCACCAAGTTCAAGCTCGGCAGGAATTCGGTGTAAGAGTTACCGCCAGACACAGGGACAAGCGACGCAGTATCTTCGACAACAGTGATAGAACCGTCGCCTGCGTCAACTATTGCCGAGAGCGTGCCACGGAAACCTGTCGAGTCGACCGTTGTGCCAACCAAACGAACGCCGACATTACCGCGAACCGGCAGGTTACCGAATTCCTTGTCGAAATTACCTTGGATGTAAGCAGCCCAGCTGCGCTCTTCCAGATTGGTGTTCTGGATCGAGTCGAAATCGCCGGTCGGGAAAATCACATTGCCGTCCTCATCGAAATTGATGAGATCGGAAGGATCTTCACGGTCGAGAACCTGAACGATGCAGCGCGCATCAAAGGTTGCGAACGTATTGGATGTCCCAATGACGTTTCCGTCTGAATCGACGTTGGTCACCAGCGGGTTTCCGCCAGTGATAGAACTCAGGAATCCTGTAGTCGGAAAGCTGGTCCGACATTCCTGGTTGGCTGTTGCCAGTGCCCCAGTCGTCGAAGTGTCATCAAATGTTACTTCGAAACGGCTAGAACCGCGCACAGCACCCGGAATATCGCGATACGTCAGCTGCTGATAGCGAGCACCCGCCAAAATGGTCTCGAAGAAGCCATCGGTTTGATACTCGACATCACCACGAACTGCCCAGATCTCGTTAAACCGGTCTTGTTCAAGGTCAGCACGTACGCGCGGATCATTCGCAAACAGAGTGTAGTCATTAACGTCGAAGTTCTCGACAATAACGTTGATCCCCTGCGATCCATTCTGGAAAATCTGGATGACGTTCTCGACGCGGTCATCTTGAGTACTGCCGTCGTTTTCAACGCTAGGCGTAAACGCACCGGTATTTCCAAAAATGTCTTCATCATCTTCTGTGCGGAAACGGATTTGAACCGCCTCTTCAGTTCGCTGGGTGCGAGAATATGAAGCGTCAAAAGACAGATTTACACGGTCAGAAACCTGTGCAGCCAATGACAAGCCACCGCCGTAATATTCTTCATCACGCTCAAGATACTCACTCGTAGCTTCAATGCGCATCTCACTGGTGAACTGGCGCAGAGCGCCGGTCTCAGTGAAGATGAGATCAAACCCGTCAATAGAGTTTGGCGCGTCTTGCTCGTCAATGCGACGACCCTCAACGAAGTTCAAGTCACTGCGTTGTTCGCGGAACAAGCGCTTCGAATACTGGAAGTCAGCATTGATATCGATGTCCGGAGTTGGCTGATACTGAATCGCACCAAAGAACGCATCACGATTGTCGTCGGTGATGTTTGTCCGGAAGTTGTAGCTGTTGCGAGCGATGACGAATGGCAGATCAATAGAACCATCAGCCAAACCAGCAATCGTGCTGGAGCTTGTGTCGCAGTTGCCGTCGTCAAAAACGCCGTCACTAGTCGTGCTTGGATCAATCACACATGGGCGAATGGTGTTTGAAACAAACGCCTCTTGCTCTGGATTGTTCGAATCGCGACGCTCGTAACCCAATGAGATACCCAATTCGCCGTCGCCGACCTTGAACTGGTCTACATAGCTTAGCGAACCACGATAACCGAACTTGTTGAACCGTTGATCGGAATCAATATCGAGGTTGTGAGGGTTAATCTCTGCTTTGATCTCACCCTGAATTCGCTGCTTGCCATAATCGAGCGGGCGCACCGTCTCCAGAACGATCTGACCAGCAACACCGCCTTCGATGTAACTTGCAGCTTGCGTCTTGTAGATACCAATCTTGTTGAAAAGCTCGGATGGGAATTGGCTGAAGTTAACTGAACGGTCGCCACTACCGTTGGTAGCAATACGGCCGTTGATTGTTGTGGCGCTCAGGAATGGACCAAGGCCACGGATAGAAATTTCTGTCGCACCGCCTTGTTCGCGGTGGGAGCCTGCACCTGTCAGCGTTTCAAGCGCCTCACCAATGGAGAGTGCGGGAATGTCGCCAATCTCGCTGGCCGCAAGCGCATCAAAAACCTCAGTGGCGTTGCGCTTTTCTTCAATAGAGTTCTGAATTGTGGCCCGGAAACCGGTGACGACAATCGCATCGCTGTCATCTTCCGCTACTGCAGCATCCTCTTCCTGAGCCTGGTCTTGTGCCAAGGCAACACCAGGAAGAGCCAGAGCAGCAAGCGCTGTTCCAGCCATATATTTTGCAAATAGACGTGAAGTGCAGACGGCCGAATGGCCGCTTTTCTTAGACATACTTCCCTCCCATCGGGTTTGTTGTGGGCCCTTGGTAACCTCTAGGCCAACTGTGTCAACCCAATTGACTTACCATTTTAAGATTTAAGTCATACCAATTTATATCACCGGAAACTTATCCCTGACCAATTGGCTTAAGACTACCGTGAAACTTCTAATCGCAAATTAAGGGCGCCCGGCGAAAAGCCAAGGCGCCCTTGTAGATACTGAGATGACTTGAGGCGCCCCCATTCCGACCGCCTCTTCGCCGATTGTTAGAGGCGCAAGGTCGCGCCAAATGTGACACGGCGATCAGGCAATCCCTGGAAGCAGAATTGCGCTCCAGAGTTCACACATGACTGGGTAATATTCGATTTTGTGAGGTTCACACCCTCAACACCGATATTGAGCCATTCCGTCACATCATAGGTAATGCTGGCATTCAATTGCCCGCGGGATTCAGTGACCACCGGGAAGCCCAAGGTACTGTTGAGCGATGCGCCACCAGCAGTGTCCAAGGTCCGGAAAGAATCGCGCCATGTATAACGCGCTCTCGCTGAAATGCCGTATTTTTCATAATACAAGGTCGCGTTGTACGCATGCTTGGAGAAGTCCAGCAATCCTTGTACCCGTGTGAATGGCCCGGTCAGACCGCTGCTAGCTTCAAGTATCGGTGTGCCGCGAGTCGACGAAGTGTTGAACGCCTCACCACCTCCGAAGTCCTGGTACGTGTAGTTCGCCAGAACACCAAAGCCAGACGCGAAACCGAGCGTGTCTTCAAATTGAGACAGATCGTATTGGAAAGCGATCTCGACACCTGTTTGAGTGGTGCTTGCGGTATCATTGATCGTGGTTTGGATCGGAACACAAATGCCATTTCCATCGATGTTTGATAGTACGTTACGATCAGCAATCGGATTGAAGATACCGCCACCTTCACATGGATCGGTGATATCCCGGAAGCCATTTGCGTCCACTTCTGGCTCTTCAAGCTGAGTGACAAAAAGGTTCGTGCGATCCTTGTGGAAGAACCCGACGCTAAACACCGCCGACGGCGCAAAGTACCAGTCCAGTGAGATATCAAAGGATGTCACCGTTTCCGGGGCGAGATTTGGATTGCCAATTGCCACCGCGGAGTTCGGGCTGGTCCCAAACGAGACAGAAGTGTTGAGGTCGCTGAAGTCAGGACGGTTTACGTCTTCGGTCCAACTAGCACGAAGAACAAGGTCATCCGTCAACTCAGCCGACAGGTTCACACGCGGCAGGAACTCTGTGTATCCGCCGGATGTGACAACCTCGGTTGAACTACCATCAGGCAAGATGGTGTTGCCTGTCGAGTCTACCGTTGTGTCAATATAGCGAGCACCGACATTCCCGCGAACAGCTCCGAATTCGAAGTTGACCTGCCCATAGAATGCGTGGGTTTCCTCATCGATATCGAAAAACGCCGCCGGATTGTTGGTAGGGTCAGCGATGACAACAGCGTTTGGAGTTTGCAGGAACGCTGCCTGGATGATGTCGAGCGTTCCGTCAGGGTCAGAGAACGCAAGGTCTGGATCAACAACCAGGAAGTTACGGAAAGCTAAATCGCGTCCATCAGCTTCATCGAAGTTGTCCGGGCCAGGTACCAGGATGTCCGCAAACAAAGAGCCATTCGGGCTGTCAAACAAGCGGCTGAAGCCTCGGCTCGTGCGTACCTCGTTGAAAGTGCTGGATGTGTTGTTGTAGCGATATCCAACATCAATCGAAGTCACGAAATCGAGGAAATCGCTTGCATCGTAAGACAGATCGACACGGAACGCGTCTTCCTTGTTTTCAGTCGTATTACGGCCCACCGTCACAGCGTCGAGCACCACATTGTTTGGATCAAGCAGTTGCTCAACTGTCGGCGCCAAAGGCGAGTCGAAGTTGATACCGAACGTCAACGCGTTGCCGCTGAGGTCATAACGGAACGGCGTACCGTTGTCGTTTGATGTGCTTGAAGTTGGCTCTCCTGTGATCGGATCAAGATCACTCAAAGGAAAGTTAGGATTCAGGAAGTTGAGCGTAGTGCTCAAGTTCGGATTTGCGGTGTCCGACTTGGTCGTTGACGCCTCGACACGAAGGCGCAGCTTGTCAGACTCCCACTCGCCTCCGAGACGAAAGATTTGGTTTTCAGTTACGCGAGCACCCGTGTCGCTTGAAAAACGCAAGTTTGGATCATCGTCATCAACACCCACCTGAGGTTCGATTACGCCAACCAGCGCGCCCTGAATGCTACCCAAGGCAACTCCGTCAAGAGTGCCATAGTCTATGGTTTCAAACTCGCTGGGTACGTTATTGCGAATGAGATTGCTGACCCCCGATGCCTGAATGCGCGAGCTGTCCTGACGACGCTCTTGTTCATTGTAGACACCGTCAAAGTACAAGCGAAGATTTTCAGTGGGCGCCCATTCAAGTGTGCCAGAGAAGTTGATTGTCTCGAATTCGAAATTCTCAAGTTCTTGGTTGAGGAATTGGATGCCAATAAAATCAAAATCAGGACCCGGAGCACCTGTAGAGGTTACCGCCGTACCAGCCGGCACCAGATTGTCACGGTCGACACGAGGACGGAAAGAGGTGGCTTCCTGCTCTGTATAGCTAGCTGTAAGCACCAGACCAATTTCGCCAGCGCCAGTCGACCAGTTGTCACCAAAGCTCGCGGCAATCCTCGGCGTTGTGCTGTTCGATAGCTCGCTAATCTCGCCTTGAACCCGAAGCACTGCAAGGGTGTCAGTAAGATCAAGCGGGCGAATAGTGCGCAAATTGATCGTACCACCAACGGATCCCTCAGTCGTACTTGCCTCAGGCGCTTTGATTACTTCGACCGAAGAAATGATTGCTGCGTTGACATCCTCGAAGTTGATGCCTCCGCGCCCCGAACCCGAACCAACGGTGCCGACACCGTTAATCTCAACTCTGTTGTCATTTGTACCACGGATTTGGACACCGGTACCAACACCCGCCGTACGAGTAATCTGCACACCAGTGATGTTTTCGAGCACCTCTGCGAGGTTTTGGTCGGGTAGCTTACCAATGTCCTCAGCCTGAATAACTTCAATAAGGCTGTCCGCGTTACGCTTTTCGTTGAGAGCACTGGCAAGTGAACTACGAATGCCAGTAACTACGATAACATCTTCTTCGGCGTTACTAGCAGATTGCGGCGCTTCGCCCTGCTCTTGCGCACTAGCCACACTCGGCATCGCGAGAACCGATAGAGCAGCACCAGCCATGTAACGATAAAGCCCACGCGAATCAGCTTTGGCCTTGCGGCCAGCAAGTACATTCTTCGACATTGTCCCCTCCCTTGGGTCTTCTTTGTTTGCCCTAGGGATATCAATCATACCAACAATGTCAACCGGTCTCTAATACCTATGTGGGAAACTCTGTCATACCAATTTGGTATATGTCTGTATTTGCGGTCTTTGCGATGCGTTTTGTGGAGGCCAATATCTGGCTCTCAAGAGCATCCTCTTAGAGTGACCCGCCCTCTAAATCTTGAGCCATAGTGCGCTTTGACATTGCGCACCTAGGATTGTTTACGTATTCAAATAGGGATGAAGCGGGCGAGCTAATGCCAAGGAACAAGACCACTGTAACCTCGCACGACGTGGCGCGCCTCGCTGGCGTTTCGCAAGCGTCAGTCTCTCGCGCCTTCACGCCAGGCTCCAGCCTCTCACCAGAGAAGCGAGAGAAGATCCTGAAAGCCGCTGATCAACTGGACTACATCCCTAATTCAATAGCCTCGAGCCTCAATACTGCGCGGACCAACACTGTCGCGTTGGTGATCGGTGATATCGACAATCCGTTTTATGTCCGTGTCCAACGCGCTTTCATGACGGCGTTGCAAAACCGCGGATATCAAACGCTCACTTTTACCGTTGAGCCCGAAGCATCGCCTGACGAGGCAATCAGGCGCGTGCTTCGGTTCCGCGTGGACGGTATCATCCTGACAGCGGCTCAACTTTCCACCAGAACTGCCAGCCTGTGCGAAGATCGCGGTATCCCATTGGTTCTTTTCAACCGGTATATTCCCGGATTGGAATTGCCGGTCGTCCGATGCGATAATTTTGGCGGAGGCAAACTGATGGGACAGACCCTCTATGCCGCAGGTGCGCGCACTTTCTCGGTGCTGAAAGGCGACCCACTTGGAACGACCAGCAAGGACCGGGTTGAAGGCTTCCAAATGTCATTGCTCGAACAAGGCATCAGGTCCGAAGCGATTGAGACGCTAGAGGCTGGGTCCACTTATGACGGCGCCTTTGCTGCTATGGAAGCGCGATATCCCAGCGCGGAGGATTTGCCAGACGCGATCTTTGGTGTGAATGACATTATGGCCATGGCAGCGTGCGATTGGATCAGACACAGGCTGGGCAAGGCCATCCCTGCTGATGTCCTTGTGGCAGGGTTTGACAATATTCCTGAAGGCGGCCGTATTGCTTACGGACTGACAACATTGGAGCAGCCCATCGATGCTATGGTGACTGAAGCGCTCGAGCTACTCGACGATGAGCTCAACGAGGAACCGCGGTCCTCAATACCAACTGAACGGATCGTGCCGTCTTCGCTTGTGTGGAGGGACACTGTCCCTCGCCCTTAAGTACCCGCGCGAAGAGTGCTTTGGGCCCCGCGGACTGCGTTGAGAAGCAAATACACAAGGGCCGCAACGCCGAGACCTACAATCGAACTGGGAACCGCTTCAAAAGCGACAAAGGTCGATCCAGCCCCGCAAGCATATGCGAGGTAGGCCCGCCAATTCCAGATCATTTTGCCCGCTTCGTCGGGCGCAAAGTCGCGTCTCTTCAACAGGTAAAACTCAACCAGAAGCGGACCGATCAAAGGCGGCGCAAGGCTTGCCAGAAGATCGATCCATTCAATGAAATGCGCATAGATCCCCAGGCCAAGGATCGTCCCGATCACACCGCACACAACTGTCATGCGCTTTTGCGATTGACGAAACTCGCTGGCGAGATGAACTGACGGTAAATAGAGGTTCGTGTCACCTGTTGTCCAAAGCGCGACAGCCATAGCCAAAACGCCGATCACACCCACCACGGCGCCTTGTGCCAGCATATACGTCGTGAAGTCGTAACTGCCTGACACCACTCCGCCCAATGCGCCGAGAATTTGCAAAAACCACTGCGCGATGATCATCACGATGAAAGGAATAGCGATGGCCACCCATGCCTTTTTCGCAAAGCGAGTGTATTCCGGCATGACTATCGCACCGACAATCCAAGACCCGACGACCAGATTTATGCCTTGCGTAAGAGAAATCGGGCTTTCAGCCGCGGTTGCCTCAGACAGCTGCAAGAACGCCGGCCAACCACCTGCACCAGCAATATTAATCCAACCAGCATAAAGCCCCACAACAACCAGTATGATTGCGGCAGGAAGGCTAACCAGCTCTAGGCCGCGCACCCCGAAATAGGTTGTCGCAGTGAACAGCAGCCCGCCGAAAATGGCAGTCGCGTAAAACGCGCCGCTTTCAAAACTTTGTGCGAAGGCGAAACCAAACGCGCCAACGATAATCCCTTGCCAGCAAATGGTCAGCGCCACGATCGCAAGGACCGGCAGCCTACCGCCCTTCAGTCCATAGATGGCGCGAAAAAGCAACGCGCTGTTACAACCGGTGAAAAAGCCGATATAGGCGATGAGCGCAGCGATGATGAAGTTAATCGTGTTTCCGATCGCAGTTGCAGCGATCAAATCTGGCAGAGCCAAACCATTGCCAAGCCCGCCGCCCACAATCAGCCCCGTGACAAGAAAACCCCAGCCGAAAGCTAGTGTCAAAAGCGGCAAAGTCTCGCGACGGTCAGACGCCCCAACCGCAGAATTGGTGAAGTCTGTATCGTTGGTTGATGTCGACACGCTTTGCCCTCCGTTCATAATCCAAAAGCTCTAGCCGGTCTTTTGGCCTTGTTTTGCTCGCTTAAGTGATAGCAGCCATTCGTCTCTGCGCGTTTCGCGCTCGGTCCGCAGCTGACCGCTAAACCGTTCCTCAAGCTCTGTTTTTGCTTTCAAGATTGCCGATCCCGGCCAATGCTGCGGATTGCGCCGGGAAACCGCAACACTATGATACATAGGCTCCAACCGCTCAGCATAGTCGGCAATGCCGCCCGGCGCATTAAGATCAATGGTCTCAAACGGCCCCATAAGTGACCAACGGAGACCTAAACCTGCCCTAACCGTCCGATCAATGTCGTCAGCTGACGCGTAGCCTTCTGAATACAGCGCCCATGCTTCGTTAAGCAGCGCCCCTTGCAGCCGGTTGAGAACGAAGCCTTCGATCTCCTTTTCAACCACCATGGGCTCTTGGCCGATATCGCTCATGAATTTGCGAATGGTCGGAATATGGTCTCCCTCGCTCCAGGGCGCCGGGACTATCTCCACAACCGGTATCAGATGCGGAGGGTTCACCGGATGCACGATGAAGAAGCGTTCGCGGTTGACCAGATCCTTTGTGAATGCGCTAGCCGGAATGCCAGAGCTGGAACTGCCGACCAAGGTCTCACTAGCAATCGCGCGGTCAATCTCTTGCGAGACTGCGCTCTTGACTTCGACCGTTTCAAGAACCGATTCCTGGACATAATCTACGCCTGTAACCGCATCTTCAAGGCTGCCGCAAACGTGCGCATTGCCAAGCGCAATTGCTTCATCAACCAGCCCGTTCTCTCGTAGCAAAGCGATATTGGTTTGCAGCCGATCCAGCGCAGTTTTCCTTTGGTCAGGATTGGCATCGAAGATGGAAACATCACGGCCAGACAGGACAAATATTGTCGCCCAACTGATCCCGATTAGCCCTGCGCCGACCACTCCGACAGAACGAATGGTCGCCGGTTGCGTCATTCCGCTGTCCACCCACCATCGACCACAAGGCTCGTGCCGGTCATCAAGGCAGAAGCATCTGACGCTAAGAAAATCACGGCCCCCATCAAGTCCTCAACCGAGCCAATCCGTCCAAGCTTGATCTTCTCAAGCACGCTCGCTTTGAATTCCGGGTCCTCAAAGAACGGCTTTGTAAGCGGCGTTTCGATAAAAGTTGGCGCAATGGTATTGGAGCGGATGCCATATGGCGCAAGGTCCAAAGCGATTGCCT
>WTKI01000022.1:0-2027 GCA_011524425.1 Altererythrobacter sp.
CGATAGGCGCGCCTTTGCGTACCCAGTCCCACCGCTTGGCTGCCGCCTTGCCGGCACGTTTGTCGAGCAGAACGCGCACGGGTTCTCCAAGCGCAGATTGCGCCGCGAGCGCCGAGCGCACCTCTTCGCAATAGGCAAGCAAGGCTTCATCTTCCGGCTTGTCGCGCAGCATAGGAAGGATGACGATTTGATGGGGCGCGATGCGTGGTGGCACGCGAAGGCCATCATCATCGCCATGGGTCATAATGACGCCACCGATCAGCCGTGTAGAGACGCCCCAGCTGGTCGTATGCGCAAATTGCTCAGCGCCTTCGCGGTCCTGATATTTGATTCCGGCAGCACTTGCGAAACTGGTCCCGAGATAATGCGATGTGCCCGCTTGCAGCGCTTTGCCGTCTTGCATCATCGCTTCGATTGACCAGGTTTCATCCGCGCCGGGGAAGCGCTCATTCTCAGGCTTTTCACCGGCAATAACTGGCAGAGCGAGATCCTCTTCCGCACAGGCGCGATACATCTCCAGAGCGCGATGCGTTTCCGCCAAAGCATCTTCGCGCGTCTCATGCGCTGTATGCCCTTCCTGCCACAGGAACTCGCTGGTGCGAAGGAACATGCGGGTCCGCATTTCCCACCGCACGACATTGGCCCACTGGTTCGTCAATAGGGGCAAATCCCGCCAGCTTTGCACCCAGCGTGCCATCGCATCGCCTATGATAGTCTCTGACGTAGGCCGTACGACAAGCGGCTCTTCCAGCTTCGCTTCGGGATCGGGGATCAGCCCCCCTGCCCCATCTGCAACCAAGCGGTGATGCGTCACAACCGCCATTTCTTTCGCAAAGCCTTCGACATGGTCAGCTTCGCGTTCAAAGTTCTTCAAAGGAATGAAGATCGGGAAATAAACGTTGCTGACGCCTGCCGCCTTGATCCTGTCATCCATCAAACGTTGGATGCGCTCCCAGATGCCATAGCCCCAAGGTTTGATGACCATGCATCCGCGCACGCCCGATTCCTCTGCCATTTCTGCAGCTGAAATGACTTCTTGATACCATTTGGCAAAATCGTCAGTGCGCTTGACTGACAAAGCGTGGCGTATGTTTGACACGTGTTGAATTCTCGTAATTTGTGATCTGGGAAACGGTTAGGCCCGCCCTCTAAAAACCATCGCTGTTATTACCAGCCAAAGTTATTTGCCAAGCTTATCAAGCTTCTTTTGCATTTGCGCCATTTGCTCGCGAAGCGCGGCCAATTCGTCATTGTCACGGCTTGGCTCAGAAGCACCGCCGGCCTGCGACTGTCCGGTCGATAAGAGCGTGTCCGCAGCCGCGCGCATCATCGCCATATTGGTCTCATGGATCTTGGCGAGCGGAGAATTGCTAATGCCTTTTTCAAATGCTTCACGAATCTTCGATTGGTTTTGGCGGAAGTTCTGCATGCTCGCTTCAAGATAGGACGGCATGAGCGACTGCATGGAATTGCCATACATCCCAATCAACTGGCGCAGAAAGTTTACCGGCAGCATTTGCTCTCCTCCACTGGCCTCCTCTTCCATGATGATCTGAGTCAGAATCGAATGCGTAATGTCTTCGCTAGTCTTCGCGTCGAGCACTTCAAACTCGACATCATCGCGAACCATCTTCGCCAAATCTTCAAGCGTAATGTAGCTGGAGCTGTCAGTGTTGTAGAGACGCCTGTTAGCGTATTTCTTGATAACGATAGGCGCACCATCGTCCTTCTTTGCTCGTCCCATATTATCTCTTCCTGCAAACGATGCGCACTTTTGCGCTTTCAGATCGTTTAGCACTTGCACAATGTGCAGTGCAACATTTCTAGGAACGCCCTCTCAACCTGTTCCCCAGAACAGTAAGCAATTCATATTGTGAAAGAGCGGTTTGCTGCGCAGCATCCGGTAATGAATACGGCAAAGATACCCAATCGCCTTCACGCAATTCATTGGCATTTGTGAGGTCGACAACGATCATGTCCATGGACACTTTGCCCAGCATAGGAAGAGATCTGTCACCGTGTCGGAA
>WTKI01000022.1:2127-3549 GCA_011524425.1 Altererythrobacter sp.
GAATTGATCACTGGCACTGCGCCCATCGTTTGAGCGTAAGCGGCTTCTTCTGCATTCATGACGCCATGCAAAACTGCAATCTGGCTGGGCGGAACATATCGTGCGACAGGTTCGACTTCGCTCCAATGCGCAACAAAGTAGTGCTCGCAGCCCGCATCGCGCAGCGCGGGCATACAGTTGTCAACGCCCAACCCGTAGCAGTCGGCCTTGACCGCAGCCCCTGCTTTGGCAACGCCGCTCAGATCATCAAGCGCGCGCCAATTGGCGGCCAATGCATCTCTATCGATTGTCAGCCTGAGTGTCGGCGCAGGGCTATCCGGCATCTTCGCCGAAATCCCGTGGCGGGCCTGATGGGAGACCCCACAAAGCCACAACCACACCTATCGCCACGACGACCCATGTGTACCACAATCCGGCATAGATATCGCCGCTTCGCGCGACGATAATGCCGGCAATGAGCGGCAGGAACCCGCCAAGGTAGCCGGCTCCGATGTGGTAGGGGATCGACATCGAGGAATAGCGAATGGCCGGCGGGAACATCTCTGACAACAGCGCGGCAACAGACCCGTAAGTCAAAGCTGACAGCCATGCCATCCAGAGCAGGATCGCAATTATGCCAACCCAGGCTCCCGCGCTTAGCGTAGGCTGCGAGAAGTCAAACCCGCCATCTGTCAGTGCCGCCTGGATGCCTGATTTTCTTGCCGCGCTGTCACTGAACCAAGCCTCGTCGATAGCGACAGCGTTACCTGCAACACTCAACCCGACTTGTTCACCCGGTTCCACCGTATAAGGAACGCCCGATGCTGTAAGGGTCTCAAGCACAGATCCGCACTGCGTCTGGCTGCGGTCAAACAGCTCTGCGAAGGGGTCTGTCGTGCACTGCGGTCCACTCACTACAACAGGCGCACGTTCAGCTGCGTCCTGCAAGCCCGGGTTCGCGAGCGAGCCCATCAACCAAAAGGCCGGGAATAGCGTCACCAATGTCAGCACAGCGCCAATAATAATGGGCTTGCGCCGCCCCACACGGTCAGACCATTTGCCAACGACAAGGTAAAAGCCCATGGCAATTGTGCCTGCAAAGAACAGGATCAATTCAACCGTCAGTGCATCCAAATTCATCGGACCGCGCAAGAACGACATTCCGCTGAAAAAGGCGGTGTACCAAATCGTCGTAAGAATTCCGGTAACCCCGAACAGCGCGACAAAGATGCGTTTCTTATTGCCGGGATAGGTGAAGCTTTCGACAAACGGGTTCTTCGCTGTCTCACCGGCTTCCTTCATCGCTTTGAACACAGGGCTTTCTGATAGCATCAAGCGCATCCACAAAGAGATGCCCAGCAAAACGATGGACAGCAGAAACGGCACACGCCAGCCCCAGGCAAGGAACGCATCTTCAGGAATAAGGAAACGGCAAGCCAGCAC
>WTKI01000058.1 GCA_011524425.1 Altererythrobacter sp.
GTGATGTCACGCGCGACGGGAACGGGATCCACCGGACCGGGGATCGGCATGAGCTTCGTATCTGCCATGATTTGCGGCGCATATAGGGCGCGCAGTGGGATTTGGCTAGCGCCCTGAACATCCCAGCTGAGCGGCATCAATCGCAGTGGCGGCCCCTTGCAAGCTATATCGGTTTGTGAACAGCCGGCCGCGCGCGTCAGTTCCGCGCACTGTCATTCGCGTGGCTGAGCGCATCGCCGCTAAGACGGCTGCATCTTGAGATCGGTCTGCGGTCCAGGCATCCCCGCCACCTCCTCGCAAAGCCCATGACTTGCGGCCGATGATAAGTGTAACGCGCGAGTTTTGCCTGATCTGCCGCGACAGGCGAAAATGCAGCTGATTGCGTATACCTTCGTCTGGCCAAGTGCCAACGCTCGCATAGGGCTCGTAGTCGCGATATTTTTCGCTCTCAAGGATAGGCGCGTTGGCTTTTGCAATCGCATAGCAACGAGGCGTGTCAGCGTCGCGAAATGCTGCCCACGTGCCGAACACACCTAAATCCTGCTTGGCCGCAAGGGGTAACGCAACGGTCGCACCAATCACGGCAATCGCTATAGCCACTTTACGCATAATCGATCGCCACAACTTCCCATTCCTTTGTCCCGCCCGGCAAGCGCACAACCCGCAGATCGCCTACTTCCGCTCCGCGCAAGGCGCGCGCCATCGGCGAGCTCCACCCGATCATCCCTTTGCCGGCATCCTGCTCGTCATCGCCAACGATAGTTACAACTCGCTTCGTATCGTCTTCATCCGCCAGTGTCACTTGCGCGCCAAAGAAGACTTTCGCCTTGTTTGGCTGCTCTGCCGGATTGACCACGCGCAGTTTCTTCATGCGTTTGGAGAGATGGGCCAGCTCGCGGTCGATTTCGCGCATCCGCTTGCGCCCATAGAGGTAATCGCCATTTTCACTGCGATCCCCATTGCCCGCTGCCCAGCTAACGATCTCGACGATTTCAGGCCGTTCCTTGCCGAGCAAGTGGTCATAGCGCGCTTTGAGAGCGGCCATGCCTTGAGCAGTGATCGGAGGACCGTCCAGATTTGCCATAATGGCGTAATCGTATCAGCGAATTAGCGCTGAAGGTAGTAGTCGATCGTGCGCGGGGTTCCGGCTTTCTCGGGATACATGTGGCTATAGCTCACCGCATTACCCAGCACCCGCATGATGTAATAACGCGTTTCGAAATTTGCCGGGATCTTCTCGATCCAGGTCTGATAGTCGATTGCGCTCGTGCGCGGGTCGCCGTTCATGCGGATCCATTGGTTTACCCGGCCAGGCCCGGCATTATACGCGCCAAATGCAAGAGGGTAGGAGCCATCGTAATAGTCGAGCATTCGCTTGAAGTATCCATCGCCCAAGCGAATGTTGTAAAGCGGATCGCGCGTCAGGCTCGCTGACATATATTGTATGCCGAACTTGCCTGCCTGTTCGCGGGCCGTGCCCGGCATCAACTGCATTACTCCGCGCGCGCCCGCATGGCTTACACGCGTGCGGTCAAATTCGCTTTCCTGCCGAGAAATCGCATGGACCATCGTCCAGTTTGTGCCGCCAGGTGTGTCAACCGTAGGGAAGCCCAAGCGCTCAAAGCCCTCGAGGGAATGTTCACCTGCTACCATGCCAGCGACCACTGCGAATTCGTTGAGCCCGGTCTCTTGCGCCAGCTGCGCTACCAGAGACATTTCTACTGGTGTTTCCGCTGCATCGGAAATCGCTTCAAAAAAGCGCCGCTCAGTGCGCCAATCTCGGCGGTCTTTAGCCATAGCCCGCAAAGCTTGCACATCTGCACGGTTGTTGAATTCAGTCCGCTGGGCTGCGCTAATCGCGACTTGTGGCAAGTCTGCAAAGCTTGGCATTGGCTTGCCCATGGCGGCAAGAGCAAGCTGGCCATAATAGTAATGCGGGAAGGCAGCGGCTTGCTCGAAATATTCGATGGCCTTGGCTTCAAAACCAGCTTGGCGAGCGGCTCTGCCGGCCCAGTAAAATCCTTTGGAGCGGGTGAGCGGCGTCTTTGCGCCAAGACCATAGCGATAGAACAAAGGCATAGCCTTCGCTCCATCGTTCAAGTCCCACAGCGCCTTGGTCCCGCCGAGCCACATCAGGTCCGTATAGCGGTCGCGCAAAGCAAACGATCCCGTTGACACGTCATACCCTGGCTCAAACACATCATCGATCTTGCTGGCAATCCTGACTGCAGAGCTAGCGCTTGCCGATTTGGCTACACGTAGCATCTCGCCAACCATGTCTTCAGGTTCGAAGGCAGGGGTGGCAAACGCAGCTCGGTTTGCGAGCAGATTGACCGCTGCGGGAACCTGTCGTGAAGTGCGGTAATATCGAGCAAGGTTATACACATAGCCTGCTTCACCCCATGCGCCATCTGGCACAGCGAGGCCTTGCGAAGAGGGTGTCTTGCCTTCAATCAAAGCGAGGCGGGCCATGAACATTTCGCGCTTGGCAGGGGAAACGTAGACGATCTGGCGCGCAGCTGCCTCTGCTTCATTCTGCCATAGCAAAGCATTCATTCTCGCATCATGGTCAGCAACAGTAAACTGGCTGCCGTATGATCCAAAAAGGTAGGCTTCGGACGGACTGCTCATTTCTCCGCCGCGCCATGCTTCGCGAGCGACATCAATCGCTTCAGGGCGCTGCATGGCTGCAAGAGCCAATGCGTAGCGGGCCTTTGCCGGGTTGGTCAGCGGTGAATGAACATCGAAGAAGCCGACCAGCTCTTCAGAACCAGGTGTATCATTGTCGAGCGCATTTTCCGCTCTCACGCGGATCAAGGTCGTTCGCGGGAAATCAGGATATTTGAGCGCGAAGCCAGCATATGCGTCGAAGCCCATCTGCGTGTTACGCGCAGCGGTCAGGAACTCCCAGCGCGCTATAGCTTGATTTATTCCGCTCGGTTGTTGCGCAATCAGGCCGCTGCGAGCTTGATCTGCCAAGGCCGTCGATTGTGCGGTTGCGGGAAGAGACAAGGCCAAAAGGCCAAGGCTGCTCAGGCCGACCGCAAGGATCGTTGCAACTTTGCCAGATCGTGAACTTTTTACGTAGCGTAGCGGGGCGGGGGTGCTGTCCATGCTGGACATAATAGTCAAACTCTCCTTATCAGCGCGTGAATAACGGGCGGAGTGCGCCCAACTGTTCCACAATTGCGCTCAAATTGAGCGAATCTAAGGAAATGCGCGATGTTCAGCGGTTCGATTCCAGCTTTGGTCACTCCGTTTAGCGGCGGCAAGCTCGACGAAGCAGCTTTCCGCAAGCTTGTTGACTGGCAAATCGAGCAAGGCAGTGCGGCTTTAGTGCCTTGCGGCACGACTGGGGAAGCATCAACCTTGTCGAATGCGGAGCATCACCGGGTGATCGAGGTGTGCATCGAGCAAGCTGCTGGCCGCGTCCCGGTGATTGCAGGATGCGGTTCAAACGACACGCAAAACGCATTGCTGCATATGAACTTCTCGAAAAAGGCAGGGGCAGCTGCAGGCTTGTGTGTAGCGCCATACTATAACCGCC
>WTKI01000208.1:0-2298 GCA_011524425.1 Altererythrobacter sp.
TAATGATTGCATGGAGCTGGCTCTCCATGAAGCGCGCGGAAACAAAGCGCGACGAAGTGAAACGACGTAGCAAAAATGAAGGACCTTCTGCGTGAAAGCGAAACACCAACGTTTGACGCTGGTCGTCCTGGCGCTTGTAGCGATGATTGGCGCCGGGCTGCTTGCTGCATGGTCTTTGCGAACACAGGCCAATTTCTTTTACTTGCCCGACCAGATGGTGGCGGAACCGCCTGCAGTGGGCCAGGCTGTGCGCTTGGGCGGAATGGTCGCGGATGGTTCGATAGAAACGCTGGCGGACGGAATTACCGTGGCATTTGTCGTTACCGATCAGGAAGAAGCCCGCGTGCCAGTCAGATATAGTGGCATCGTCCCGGACCTGTTCGTAGAAGGCTCCGGCGTTGTTGCAGAAGGCAGCCTTGATGCCGAAGGCACCTTCATTGCGACGAATCTTCTGGCAAAGCATGACGAGAATTATGTCCCGCGTGAATTGCAGGAGATGAGCCAGCACCAAGCAGCAGAAGCGTATTCCCAAACAACCGAAGACAATTACTAAGCATCGTCTTGGCTCCTGAAGAAAGATTTCAACGCATGACAGGTCATCCGGATGATTGCTGAACTTGGACTGGTGGCGCTTTGGCTGTCTGCGGCGCTGGCTGTGTTGCAATTGCTAGGCGGTGCATTGGCTCAGCGAGATACTTCTGTGGGCATCGCTTCGCTCGTCCGCCCTGCAGCGATCCTGCAAGGCCTGCTTGCAGCCTTCGCCTTCGTGATGCTGCTTTGGCTGTTTGCGATCACGGATCTTTCGGTAAAGCTCGTCGCTACCAATTCGCACTCCATGAAGCCTATGATTTTCAAGCTTTCAGGGGCTTGGGGCAACCATGAAGGGTCCATGCTGCTGTGGGTCACAGTGATGGCAATTGCAGGGGCGATGATTGCTTTGCTGGAAAAGCGTTTGCCTGAAAGAACTATGCAGGCAACGCTAGCGAGCCAGGGTTTTGTAGCCTTGGGCTTCTATGGTTTCCTGCTGTTGAGCTCCAATCCGTTTGAAAGGCTGCCTTCGCCAGTGCCGGAAGGCATGGGGCTCAATCCCTTATTGCAAGACATCGGCTTGGCGTTCCATCCGCCAACTTTGTACATGGGATATGTCGGCCTTTCGGTTGCATTCTCGTTCGCTGTTGGTGCTTTGCTAACCCGGCAGGTTACGCCTGAATTTGCCAAAGTGATGCGGCCTTGGGTGCTGGGCGCATGGGTGTTCCTTACCATTGGCATTACCGCAGGTTCTTACTGGGCCTATTATGAGTTGGGTTGGGGCGGCTGGTGGTTCTGGGACCCGGTAGAAAACGCATCGCTCATGCCGTGGCTGGCTGCGACAGCATTGTTGCATTCTGCCAGCGTGCTGGCCGCGCGCGATGCCTTGCGCGCATGGACGATTATGCTGGGTGTGGTTGCATTTTCCATGAGTATGGTAGGCACCTTCCTTGTGCGATCAGGCATCCTGACGAGCGTGCATGCCTTCGCGGTCGATCCTGAACGCGGCAGTTTCATCCTGTTTTTGCTCACGCTCTATATCGGCGGCGCCTTGCTGATCTTTGCTTTGCGTGCAGGGACAGTGACAGAGGGCAAGCGTTTTTCTTTGCTGAGCCGCGAAGGCGCGCTGGTGTTCAACAATGTCATGCTGACAGCCATCCTGGGCGTGGTGCTGCTCGGAACGCTATATCCGCTTCTCACGGAAGCCTTCGATGTGCGGGTTTCTGTGGGGCCGCCTTATTTCAATCCGGTCAGCGCCGTTTTTGCGATACCCATGATGCTGGTGATGATGGTCGGCCCTCTGCTGCGCTGGCGTGGTGACAGCTGGGAGAGGTTGAAGTTTCCCGTTGCGATCCTTGCTGCAATTACCCTTGCGGTTGCCGGACTTATTCTGGTGTTAGGCGATGTAGCTGTCTTGCCGTGGCTTGGGCTGTCGATCGCGATTGGCCTTGCCGTTGCAAGTTTCCTGCCTTTGCGTGGACGCAACCTGCTGCGGGTTCCGGTAGCAACCTGGGGCATGGTCATCGCGCATTTCGGACTTGCGGTCGCGCTGTTTGGTATGGCGAGCGAGAGTGCCTTTACCAAAGAACGCCTTGTCGCAGTGACTTCAGGTGAAGTGACGCAAGTGGGCGATTGGAATGTCACGCTGGAGACTGTTGATCCTGTTGCAGGGCCTAACTGGACTGCAACTGAAGCGCGGCTCGCAGTTCAACGCGGGAACGGGCCGGTAGAGATCATGAACCCGCAAGAGCGTCATTTCTGGGCGCCTGT
>WTKI01000208.1:2398-3529 GCA_011524425.1 Altererythrobacter sp.
CGCAGAGCCGAGGTTGAAGCACTGCGACCGCAAGGATCGCCAGCATGAACTGGAAGCTTTGGATCCCGCTAGCGCTGTTTGCGTTCTTTCTGGGGCTGGCTGGCTATCAGCTTACTCAGCCCAAAGACGAGTTCATTCCATCAACAATGATTGGCAAATCTTTGCCACAATTTGACTTACCACCTGCGATGGATGGCGTGGAAGGGACGAGCTTTGCCAATTTTGCCGACGGTAAGCCGAAGCTCCTCAATATCTGGGCGAGCTGGTGCTTGCCATGCATCGCCGAAGCGCCGCATTTGGAAAGCCTGAAAGAACAGGGTGCAGAGATCATCGGTGTCGCTATTCGTGACAGACCTGAAGATGTGGCTGAGTTTCTAGGTACCCATGGCAATCCCTATACGCGCATTGGAATGGATGACGTCTCAGCGATCCAGATCGAAATCGGTTCGTCCGGTGTGCCGGAAACCTTCGTTATCGATGGCCAAGGCGTTATCCGGTACCAGCATATTGGTGATGTGCGCGCAAATGACGTGGCAACATTGCTTGCTCAGCTAGAGGAGGCGCAACAGTGAAAGCTTGGCTGATCGCCTTGTGCGCGTTCTTCGCATTACCGCTCGCGGCGCAGGACTCGCTGCCGCCAGCCCCTTATGCCTACACGCAGCTGGATGATCCAAAGCTCGAGGCGCAAGCGGTAGAGCTGATGGAAACATTGCGCTGTCTCAAATGCCAGAGCCAGTCGATTGCTGATAGTGACGTCCCAATGGCTGGCGACATGCGTCATCAAGTGCGGGTGCGGATAGAGCAGGGACAGGACCCTGAAGAAATCAGAGCCTGGTTGATGGAACGCTATGGCGATTATGTCAGCTACAAGCCTGCTGTAAGCGCGACAACTTGGCCGCTTTTTGCCATCCCTGCATTTTTGGTTTTGCTTGCTCTGATCGTCCTTGCGCGGCGGCTAGCGCGCAAAGGCGATGATCCGAGCGAGGAAGAAGCACTGGAGGATGCAGCATGAGCTGGCTGGCTATCCTCGCAGTTGCACTTGCTGCGTTTCTGGTTTCAGCCTTTGTTCTGCGTATCCCCAAGCAGGGCTGGGCGCTTATGGCGTGTGCAATGACTGTCTCTTATACACAT
>WTKI01000224.1 GCA_011524425.1 Altererythrobacter sp.
CTCCAGCCGCAATCAACGCGGGCCATATCGCGTGCTGGCGCAAGATTCGATCGGGAACATTTGTGCACTGACTTTCTTCGGGCGTGCGTCTTATACTGCGAAAAAGCAGTTGCCAGTAGGTGAGCAGCGCTGGGTTTCCGGCAAGCTCGAGCGGTATGGCGATATGTTGCAAATCGTCCATCCCGATCATGTCGAGGAGAATGCGGACGCCAGTCTCCAGCGACTAAACGAACCGATCTATGCGCTGTCAGCTGGCCTCACACAGCCTCGGATCGCATCGCTCTGTGGCCAAGCGCTTGCCAAGCTTCCGGAGCTGCCTGAATGGATCGAGCCGGGCCAGTTTGAGAAGGAAGGCTGGCCTGCGTGGCGTGATGCGCTACTCCTCTCGCATAAAGATGCGCATACCAGTGCGCGCGATCGGCTTGCCTATGACGAACTGTTTGCCAATGCGCTTGCGCTGATGTTGGTCCGCGCGAGCAATCGCCAACGCAAAGGCCAGTCATTGAAAGGCGATGGAACGCTGCGCGACAGGCTGGAGCTTCCTTATTCGCTCACCGGTGCACAGTCGCGCTCAGTCAACGAGATCGAAGGAGATCTCGCGCAAGAGGCGCCTATGCTGAGGCTGCTGCAAGGCGATGTGGGTGCGGGTAAAACGGTAGTCGCGCTTTATGCGATGCTGATCGCGAACGAAGCGGGCAAGCAAGCGGCTCTACTAGCACCGACAGAGATACTCGCCCGCCAGCACTATGAAAGCCTGAGAACGATGGCGCAGCCCACCGGTGTGGAAGTCGCGCTGCTGACCGGGCGCGACAAGGGCAGGGCGCGGGAAAGCATCCTGATGGGGTTGCTCGATGGTTCGATCGATATTGTCGTAGGCACACATGCGATCTTTCAGGATAGCGTTGCGTATAAGGATCTCGCGCTGGTTGTGATTGACGAGCAACACCGTTTTGGCGTGCAGCAGCGCCTGGCGCTAGCCAGCAAAGGTAAGGCTGCGCCGCACACGCTTGCGATGACAGCGACACCGATTCCGCGCACACTGACGCTCGCCCAATATGGCGAGATGGATGTGAGTAAGCTTGATGAGATGCCGCCCGGTCGTCAGCCGATTGATACTCGCGTTGTTGCGCAAGAGCGGATGGAAGACGTGGTGGCAGGCGTTGCAAGACACATTGCTTCTGGCCAGCAGGCCTATTGGGTATGCCCGATGGTCACGGAAAGCGAGACGGACGATATTGCTGCGGCTGAGGCGCGTTACGCAGCTCTCAAAGAGCGGTTTGGCGATGACGTTGTGCTGGTTCACGGACAATTGAAACCGGAGCTTAAGGACGCCGCGATGGAGCGGTTTGCGAGCGGCGGGGCGAAGCTTCTGGTTGCCACCACAGTCATTGAAGTCGGCGTCGATGTGCCGGCTGCGACCTTGATGGTGATCGAGCAGGCCGAGCGTTTTGGCTTAGCGCAATTGCACCAATTGCGCGGACGCGTTGGGCGCGGCAGCGAAAAGAGCGTGTGTTTACTGCTGCGTGGTAGTGCTTTGTCCGAAACAGGACGCAAACGACTAGCACTGATGCGCGAGACGCAGGACGGCTTTCGCATTGCTGAAGAGGATCTGGCTTTGCGCGGGGGTGGGGAACTGCTTGGCACCCGTCAATCGGGTGAAGAGGCGTTCCGCATTGCCAGCTTGGAACAGATCACTCGGCTTTTGCCTGCCGCTCATGCCGATGCGCGGCTTTTGATGGAGCGTGATGGGGGCTTGGATTCACAGCGCGGGCAAGCCGCACGAACCTTGCTCTATCTGCTTGAGCGCGATTGGGGCGTGCAGCTGCTCAGGGGAGGCTAGCGGCTAAGCTTTGCCACCAGTGCGCCAGCAGCCACACTCACATCCTTCCAGGTCGTCTGGAATTCCGCTTCATCACCATAGTAAGGATCGGACACTGGCTGGCCGCTGCGCCCCAGAACAAGGTCGAGAAGAAGTCCTACATGGGCGCTCGCATCAGCAGGAGCTACGCGCTGGATATTGCTAAGGTTTTCGTGATCCATCGCGAAGATATGCGTAAAACGGGAAAAGTCCGAGGCAGTCAGCTGGCGGCCGCGCAAGTCAGAGATGTCGACCCCGTGTTTGGCGGCGGTGGCAATTGCACGGCCGTCCGGCGGCTCGCCCACGTGATAAGCCGCTGTTCCGCAGCTGTCTGTCTCAACTGTCAAGCCGGCTTTGGCAGCCGCTGCGCGGAAGGCGCCTTCAGCCATGGGTGACCGACAAATATTGCCGAGGCAAACAAACAAAACCGATGGCGTACTCACGCGGGGATCATCTCCAACATTTCCTCAACAATGCTCCGCAGATTGATAACAGCACCCAGGCGAGCGCCTAGCATTGCTGTACCACTGACCTTGCGTTGCACGAATAATGTTTCAGCCGGCGGAATATGCCAACTGCCTTTATCGCGAGCGATTGCCATTCCTTCATCACGCAGCACAGGGACAAACTCGCGATTGCCGAAGTTAAACGGGGCATCACGGCTCATTTCCTCAGCAATGATTGCGATCATGCGTCCCAGCGTCTCGCCTTGACGGTCAATGACCGCTTGATTGATAAAACCTGCATTAAGCGCTTCTTGCTGGATTAGAGCAGGGTCGCCTTCGAGCCCCGCTTCGAGCAGCTTGCGATAGGCTTGCATCACTTGAGGCGCAACGTCGCGCGAAGCGCCAAAGTCCAGCAGCACTATCTTCCCGTCAGCTTTGCGATAACGAAAATTCGCAAAGTTTGGGTCGGTTTGCATGACCCCGAACTCGAACAGCTCGCGAGTGACCAAGCGCACGAGTTTTTCGAACGTCGCATCGCGCAACGCTTGTGGTTCGTTCGCCAAATCTTCAATCGGGCCGCCTTCTTCAAAGCTCATTGCGAGAACGCGCTTTGTGGTGAGGTTTGTATGGAGCTGGGGCACTGCGAAGGTCTGATCATGTGCCAATCTTTCAGCGTAAAGGCGCATCTGTTCGCCTTCTCGGATATAGTCTGCTTCTTCCTTCAGCTGTTCCTTTGCTGCCTTTAACAAAGGCTCGATATCCAGTTCGTCCGGAAGCAAACCAGATAAGCGCAACAAGGTCGCAACATTATCGACATCGCTGTCGATGCTTTCAGCAACTCCGGGGTATTGTACTTTAATCGCGAGCAGCTCGCCCTCGCGGGTCAGTGCCTTGTGCACTTGCCCGATGGATGCGGCCGCAATGGGACGCGGATTGAACCATTTGAACTGCTTGCGCCAGTTCGGGCCCCATTCTGATTTCAACACTCCGTCAAGCTGGCGGGTCGGCATAAAATTCGCTTTGTCGCGAAGCGAAGCGAGGATTTGCGCTAGCTCTGGAGGAAGAACTTCGCTCGCATCCATGCTCAGCATTTGTCCCATCTTCATGGCTGCGCCGCGCAATTTGGCTAAACGCTGAGACAAATGGCTG
>WTKI01000087.1:0-15871 GCA_011524425.1 Altererythrobacter sp.
GATTTCCACTGTGCGTGGACTGATATGAAGCTGGCGCGCGATAACCTTGTTCGAACTGCCTTCAACCAGCCATTCCAGCACTTCACGTTCTCGGCTCGACAAGCTGGAAATGCGGTTACGCGCTTCAATCATCCGCCGCCGAGTTTCGCTGAAGTTCTCAGCCTCCCCTGATACCCTCTTCAAGCATCTCTCTAACTTCTGAGGATCTAGCGGTAGGTTCAAATAGTCCAATGCGCCCGCCTTGATCGCTTCGACAATTCGGCCAGGATCAGGCTCATTCCCGACAGCTATGAGGGGAAGCCAAACACCCATAGCACCAAGCTTCTCGATACTGCTCCTCACTCCTCCGCCATCAGCATCATCGCGAGCGAAGATAATTCCGTCGCGAGGGGGATGAATGCCAAGCTCTGCAAGATCACCGTACACTTCAGCATGGTGACCTAAATCAAAGCCAATACGTGCCAGCTCAGCGCGGTTGCGAGTGTTGCTGTCAATGAAATGGAGAACAGGTTTGTCAGTCATGACCAAGCTATGACTGAGGCCTCGGAAACGATCATGCGATCCTAGATCGGTTTTCGAGACAACGAAGAAGACAAGCCCGCGCCTCATCCGTAAACGTCGCGAATATACAACCAATTTGGACAATAATTAGGCAGAACTGCGCAAGAATAAATGCCTAAGTATTGTTCTCGGGACCTTCCGGGTGCTCAATGTCATAGTTCGGCAGCGCGTGGAATGCCTGTTTTAGGGCGTCGCCCCAGCCGTCAGAGACCTGGCTAAAATATGGGTCGTCTGGCAATATCCGCCGCTGATGCGCCGGTATGAAATCGTCTCGCTTAATGACCATAAGATCAAGCGGCATGCCAACTGAGAGATTGGCTTTTAACGTTGAATCGAAGCTAACCATCAGCAGCTTGACCGCGTCTTCAAACGACATATCTCGATCATATCCGCGCAGGATTATGGGCCTTCCATACTTCGTTTCACCGATCTGGAAGAAAGGTGTGTCCGAGCCTGCTTCAATGAAATTCCCTTCAGGGTAGATCATGAACAGGCGCGGTTCCATACCTGCAATTTGACCGGCAATGATCATGGACGCTGTAAAGCGGCCCTTGCCTCCACTACCATTTTCAGCCTGCCGCTCAGCAATAGTCGCACGCAGGAGACGTCCGATTTCCGTGGCAACCTGAAACATCGTTGGCGCTGCCAGCAGGATGTTGTCGCGCTCATCAGGCGCTTTCGTCCTCTCTTCGAGCTGACTGACGACGTTCTGAGTCGTAGCGAGATTTCCCGCAGTCATCACAGTGATAATGCGCTCTCCAGGCACTGACCAATGGAACATTTTTCCAAACACGGAGATATTGTCGACACCAGAATTAGTGCGCGTATCGCTCATCAAGACGAGCCCTCGATCAAGCACCATTCCCACGCAATAGGTCATCTTTTTATTGTTCCGTCTTCTGTTGTTCCACCGCGACTTCGACTGACAAAAGCTCTTCTGTCCCGCCAAAGCTAATGCCGGTCAAAGGGGCTGCATCGCGATAGTCAAACCCTGTCGCGACCCTCACATAGCGTGGATCCGGGCTAATGCCATTGGAGATATCAAATCCTACCCAGCCCAGACCCTCAACGTGGGCTTCAGCCCAAGCGTGTGTCGCTTCCTGATCGATCCGGTCATTCATCATCAGATAACCACTGACATAACGCGCTGGGATGCCTGCCGCGCGAGCAATGCCGATAAAGACATGCGCATGGTCCTGACATACGCCCATTGCCGCAACCAATGCATCCTCGGCACTTGTCGCCGGGTCTGTTTCTCCTTTCGTGTAGCGGACTTGCTCGCTGATGGCGCCTGACAAGGCGTGGAGGTATTCGAGTGGCTTCAGTTCGCTGACTGACGGCAATTCTCGCATCAAAGCGCGCATTTGTGGCCCCGGCTTCGTCAAGCGGGTTTGGCTTAGGAAACTCCACAAGGGCAAGTGGCCTGAGTGATGGCCAATCACTCCGGCACTATCTTGCGTATCGACAGCACCGCGACAAGTTACAATAACTTCGCTTGCTCCGGGCTCAATCGCGAGCAGCGATGTATGGTTGAAATGATGGTCGTCATATTCCAGCTCGGCGCTCGCGTTCTCCAACTCCATCGACCAATCAAGGATTTCCTGTCCCTGAGTAGCCTTCGGCGTCAGCCGCACGCGCTGCAACGCATGGGCGATCGGTTCTGCAAACTCATAGCGGGTCCGGTGCACGATGGAGAGACGCATCAGCCAATCAACCTCATGACAAAAACCGATAGTCATCTGTAATGGCTGCGCCGATCGATGCATTGCGCGCCATGAAATTGGTCAGAAATTGGTGAAGGCCCTCTTCGAAGATGGCTTCAGCCTTGAGGTCAGCCAGCAAACCACCTGAATCGCGGATCAATGCATTGGATGCTCCTTCACTCCCGTGAAGCCTTGCA
Organism: Altererythrobacter sp.; assembly: GCA_011524425.1. Taxonomy (GTDB): domain Bacteria; phylum Pseudomonadota; class Alphaproteobacteria; order Sphingomonadales; family Sphingomonadaceae; genus Erythrobacter. The sequence goes on from WTKI01000087.1 coordinate 2,462, forward strand.
AGCGCAGCCAGGTGATCGCGCAAAGCACCATGACAAAACGCCAGACTGCGCGGAAAGCTCTCGTCCAGTACCAGAAACTCGATGATCTTGCTCGCATCCATTTGACCAGCGTTAAGCCACAAGAACGCCCTTTCCCCCGATACAGACCGAAGCACTTGTTCCCACTGGCCGCTATCCAGGCTTGAACCAACATAATTGAGCGACGGGAGCAGCAAATAGTATTTCATATCGAGAATACGTGCTGTGCTGTCACCGCGTTCAATGAAGGTGCCGGCCCGGGCAAAGTGGAAACCTTCATTGCGCAACATGGTGTTGGTGACCGCTCCATGCACGAGCGTACCAATACGTCGAATCTTGCGAACCACTTCGCTGATCTGGCTGGCGCTTACCGGACGTGCAAGCTTTGCATCGATTTGCATCCAGCCTTCATTGACCGCTTCCCATACCTCTCCGGAAATCGCATTGCGCGCAGCCCGCGCATTGGACCTGACAATACCGAACATCTCGCGCACGCTGGAGGGGTTTTCCTTGTCACGCAGAATGAAATTCCAGACCTGGATCCCTGTGTAGCCATCATGAATAGCATCATAGGCCTCGCGGTGGCCTGCGGTTGTGATGACGGAACGCCACTCTGCTTCCGCCGCTTCAAGATCCCGAGTTAAAGCAATTCGCAATCCTGCATCGAGCAAGCGCGCCATATTCTCTGCCCGCTCAAGGTAGCGGAACATCCAGAACAGGCTGTTCGCTGTCCGGCCTAGCATGGGTAAATCCTTGGCGGGTTAAGCGGTGCCTTTGTCATTCCTTGAGCACCCAAGTGTCTTTCGTGCCTCCTCCTTGCGAAGAGTTCACGACTAAAGATCCCTTCTTTAACGCAACACGAGTTAAGCCGCCGGGCGTTATGTCCACGCCATCGGGTGAAACCAGCACAAAGGGCCGCAAGTCCAAGTGCCTTGGCGCAAGGCCTTTCTTGGTGAAGATCGGTGACGTTGAAAGAGAAAGAGTGGGTTGGGCAATGTAGTTTTCAGGCTTGGCTTGCAGCTTTTGACGGAATGCCTTGATGTCCTTCTTGGTCGCTGTCGGCCCGATCAGCATGCCGTAGCCGCCTGAGCCATGCACTTCCTTCACCACCAGCTCTTCAAGATTGTCCAACACATAAGCCAGACTATCGGGATCAGCGCATCGCCATGTCTCAACATTAGGAAGAAGCGGTTTCTCGCCGGTGTAAAATTCCACGATCTCCGGCATGAAAGAATAGATCGCCTTGTCATCAGACACCCCTGTGCCTGGCGCATTAGCGATGGTTATTCCACCTGAACGATAGACATCCATGATCCCCGGCACGCCCAATACGCTGTCAGGGTTGAATGTCAGAGGATCGAGGAATTCATCATCAACTCTGCGATACAGAACATCAATGGGTCGATACCCTCTGGTGGTGCGCATCTGGACACGGCCATCTACAACGCGCAAATCGCTTCCTTCGACCAGTTCAGCGCCCATCTGATCAGCAAGAAACGCGTGCTCGAAATAGGCTGAATTGTAGATACCCGGCGTGAGCACAGCGACGGTGGGCTTACTTCCTCCAGCACTGTCAAACGCAGCAGGTGCGCAAGCCGCCAAACTGCGCGCCAGCTTGCGCGGATAATTCGAGACGCTCTCCACGCCGACACTTTGGAAAAGCTCGGGAAACATGGTCATCATGGTTTCCCTATTCTCCAGCATATAGGAGACACCGGAAGGCGTGCGCGCATTGTCTTCCAGTACGAAGAAATCATTTGGGCCGGTTCGGACTAGGTCTATGCCGACGATATGGGTGTAAATGCCGCCAGGCGGCGTAAACCCGACCATATTCGGCAGCCACGCATCATTGTCGCGTAACAATCGCTCTGGCAGCCGGCCTGCCCGCACGATTTCCTGGCGATGATAGAGATCATACAGGAACGAGTTAAGCGCGCTGACACGCTGCTCGATCCCCTTTGTGAGGCGCCGCCATTCACTCGCGCTGATAATCCGCGGAACCATGTCGAACGGGATCAGGCGCTCTTCTGCCTCATCCTCGCCATAGACGTTGAATGTGATTCCTGTGCTGCGAAAACTATCATCGGCTTCCGCATCTTTGCGAGCCAGCCATTTAGGGTCCTGCTGGTCCAGCCAAGAGTAATATTCTCTATATGCTGGACGCACATCGCCTGCAGCATCGAACATTTCATCAAAGTGGCTGTCTTTGACGCCCATTAGTCCCCAGAATATTGTTTTGCAGCATGAAACGCTCAGTCATGCTGCACCGCATCATCAGGTGTAATCAATGCAGTGATTAACTCAAGAGATCAATCGCGCTGAAGTTCCTGTAAAACAGCTTCAATTGCCCCATGTTCATAGGAGTAGCCCATGTGCGTGCAGCGCACAGATACTTCGCGATCACGCTCTTCCGGCTTACCGCGGGCGCTGCGCGGAGCGATAACGCCGTCGCGTGGACTCCAGAATGCAACCGTTTCCACCGGCGGCTTGACATGAATGTCTCTACCAACCGGTGGATTATCGACAGCATGCCCTGTTACGAACTGGTAGAGCCGCCACGCATTGTTCGCGCGCGGATCACCAGAAAAAGGCGAGCCTAGCGTGATGACTTTGGAAACTGCGTCAGGCTGCCGCTTAGCCAGTTCGCGAGCGAAAAGCCCACCCAGGCTCCAACCAAGCAGTATGGGTTTAACGCCATAATATTCGCGCACTTCCAACAGCCGCTCTTCCAAAAATGCAATGCGTTCAGGCGAAGGGCCGGTGTTAAATCCCAGCTTCCAGCGCTTGGTTTTGTGCCCCGCCCGTTCAATGTTCTGGGCCAGATAACGCAAAGTCACAGGCGTAGAGATAAATCCTGGCAACATCAAAATGATCTTGGGATTTCGTGCTTTTTCAGCCCGTGGCGCACGGCGCAACCGCCGTGTTAGCGGAGAAACCAGGTAGCTCGCTTCGCGAGTTAAAAGGCTCAGCGAAGGGCGTTCAGGTGCCGGCCCTTCAACTCTTTGTGCAGCCAGCTGCAGTCGTTCTCGCCAACCTATTCGAGAGCTTGAAGCGGTCAGTTGCAATCTCCGATCCGAGATGCGGACATTGTGCCTTTCATGGTCATGGTCTGGCCGCCCATGGATTGCCCCAGAGAGACCTCGTTATCCATCGTTAGCGTATAAGCTTGCGCTCCAAACTCGCCGTCCATGGATACTTTGGCTGTTCCGCCGTCAGGCGTCGAGCACGTCATGCGCAAGTTCATTGTGTTGCCGGACCGGTCAAACTCCTGAAATTCGCAATTCTCCATCCCTTCACCGGCGAAGAAATCAGCATCTTGCTTCTTGGCATCCTCTTCGGTGAGGCAGGTCTTGAACTTCATGGTCTGACCCAGCTGAGTGTCCATCATGCCTTTAAGCTCGTCGGGCATTCCGGGCATGTCGAACTCAGTGATCGTCATGGTTTGCTCCCACTGGCCGGGCTGCATCTCGACATTGCTGCCATCGGCCATCTCAGCGCGCATTTCCTCTGGCGAAATCACACCATCGCCATCGGCATCTGCAGTGCCGGTGTCGCTTCCACAAGCGGTCAGGAGACCTGTAGAAAGTGCAATCGCAGCAAAACGCTTCATCATTGAATTTCCTCCATTAGCTTGGCTTGATGCGACCGGCTGTTTGGCGGAAAGGTAACGTCTAACACTCTCCAGTGCGAGTCCCTTCCTGAACAGCCACAGCGGAGACATAATGCTGCGATCCGTTAGGGAGCGTGGCCATACCTTTCATAACGAGCCGCATGCGATAGGACTGAGCAGACTGCGCGATATCGAGATCGAATTCCGGCGAAAAATCGGCCTGTGGATCAATGTTTTCGCAGCGCCCTGAGCCTGTCACTCTGCTTGGCGTGACCTCATAATGATCGAGGGTGCACTTGCCGTTCAACTTGCGATTGATATCCGCTTCTTGCCATTCGCGGTTAATGAACATGGGTTCCCCGCACAGGCTGTCGCCTCCATTCACCGCCAGCATAGCACTGGGCATCTGGCTTGGCGGGATCACCAGCCCATCCAAAGTAACACTGGTGAGCTCGGTCTGTGTTTCCCATTGACCATATTCGGGCACGTTCTCTGGATTATCCCCGGCACACGCAGAAATCGCTAATGCACTGGCAGCTAAAACCCATGCTTTAATTCGTTTCACACCACCCTCCTTTGTCGCGAGGCGCACAATAATGACCTGTGGTTAGCAAATCCTGATTATCTCCTTCTGAGCCGTTGCAGCATACGCATTTGTGCCCCATATGTTCGCCTATGTCTGAGTTGATTATCCGCCGTGGATTGGATGAACCCGATACAAGCGCTGAGTTTGTACCGCACAAGCCCGCTCGCCCGGAAAAGACCGACGGCGGTAGACGATTTGAGCTTGTCTCTGACTATCAGCCAGCCGGCGATCAGCCCACTGCGATTGAAGAGCTGGTGGCGGCAGCGGAAGAAGGCGACCAGACGCAAACGCTGCTGGGCGTGACGGGTTCGGGCAAGACCTTCACCATGGCCAAAGTGATCAAGGAGATGCAGCGTCCTGCTCTCGTGCTTGCACCCAACAAAATTCTGGCAGCGCAGCTTTATGGTGAGTTCAAGAGCTTCTTCCCGAACAATGCGGTCGAATATTTCGTTTCCTATTACGACTATTACCAGCCCGAAGCCTATGTCCCGCGCTCCGACACCTATATCGAGAAAGAGTCGAGCGTAAACGAAGCGATTGACCGTATGCGCCACTCTGCCACGCGCGCGCTGCTTGAACGCGATGATGTGATCATCGTTGCGTCTGTCTCCTGCCTTTACGGTATCGGCTCGGTCGAGACCTATTCAGCGATGATCTTCGACATCAAGAAGGATGAAATGGTCGATCAGCGCGAGCTGATCCGCAAGCTCGTCGCTTTGCAATATAAGCGCAATGATGCTGCCTTTGCGCGCGGATGTTTCCGAGTGCGAGGTGATAATCTGGAGATTTTCCCAAGCCACTTTGAAGATATGGCGTGGCGGATCAGCTTCTTTGGTGACGAGATCGAAGAGATCAGCGAGTTTGACCCGCTAACCGGCAAAAAAGGCGCATCGCTGGAAAAGGTGCGGGTCTATGCGAATTCGCACTATGTCACGCCTGGACCAACGATGAAGCAGGCAACCGAAGCGATCAAATTTGAGCTCAAGCACCGGTTGGAAGAGCTTGAAGCAGAGGGCAAATTGCTCGAACATCAACGGCTGGAGCAACGCACCAATTTCGATCTGGAGATGATCGCAGCGACGGGTAGCTGTGCAGGGATCGAGAATTATTCGCGCTTTCTTACAGGACGCTTGCCGGGTGAACCTCCCCCAACCCTGTTTGAATATCTGCCGGAAAACGCGCTGCTGTTTGTTGATGAGAGCCATCAGACCGTGCCGCAAATCGGCGCGATGGCGCGCGGGGACCACCGCCGCAAGCTGACGCTGGCTGAATATGGCTTCCGCCTGCCTAGCTGCATCGACAACCGTCCATTGCGGTTCAACGAATGGGACGCGATGCGCCCGCAGACCGTGTGCGTTTCAGCAACACCGGGCGGGTGGGAGCTTGAGCAAACCGGCGGCGTCTTTGCCGAACAAGTCATTCGGCCCACCGGCCTGATCGATCCGCCAGTGGATATCCGCCCGGTTGAGGATCAGGTGCAAGACTGCATTCAGGAATGTCTTGCGACCGCGAAGAAAGGCTACCGCACGCTGGTTACCACGCTGACCAAGCGTATGGCTGAGGATCTGACGGAATTCATGCACGAGGCAGGTGTGCGCGTACGCTACATGCATTCCGACGTTGAAACGCTGGAACGGATCGAGCTGATCCGCGATCTGCGGCTCGGCGTTTATGACGTGCTTGTCGGGATCAACTTGCTACGCGAAGGGCTCGATATTCCCGAATGCGGCCTCGTGTGCATCCTCGATGCGGACAAAGAGGGTTTTCTGCGGAGCGAAACCTCTTTGATCCAGACGATTGGCCGGGCGGCGCGCAATGTTGATGGCCGCGTGATCCTTTATGCTGATCGCATCACCGGCAGCATGGAACGCGCGATGGCAGAGACAGAACGCCGCCGCGAGAAGCAGCGCGCGTATAATGAAGAGCACGGCATCACGCCGCAGACCATCAAGCGCGATATTGCCGACATCGTCGCCCATGCAAGCAATCAGGACAGCGTCACTGTCGATACGGGTGATGAGGAGGTGAACAATCTCGTCGGGCACAATCTGCGCGCGTACATTGAAGACTTGGAGAAACGGATGCGCGATGCGGCGGCAGACCTTGAGTTCGAAGAAGCGGGCCGCCTTCGCGATGAAATCCGGCGGCTGGAGAGTGACGAGCTTGGGATTTCCGACGCCGAGAAGGTAGCCCCCGTCAAGGGCAAGAGCACCGAGGGCCGCCCCGGAACGCGCAAGATGCGTTACGGGAAAACGCAGCGAAAGATGGGCTAGAATTGTTGGCGATTTGCCTCCAACACCGCTCGCTGGCATAGCTGCGAGCCATGAAAAACGTTCTGTGCGCCGCTGCGCTTTCCGCCCTTGCTACCGTCACACTCACCCCGCCCGCACTTGCGGATGATCACAAGGACAAGCCTGCAGCCACTGCCGAAGTGATCACGCCGCAAGTCAAGACCCGCGATCTCACGGGTACATTTGGCGGCCAACGCGTCAATTACAGGGCGACAATTGGCGAAACGATCCTGACGGACGACAAAGGCAAGCAGGAAGCGGTGATCGTCACCACCAGCTATGTCAAAAGCCCGCGCGATACATCGCGGCCTGTATTCTTCATGTATAATGGCGGACCCGGTTCAGGATCTGTCTGGCTGCAAATGGGTGCATTCGGGCCCAAGCGGGTCGCAATCCCCTCCGACGCGCGAGACGACGGTGCGCCGCCCTACCCCCTTCTCGACAATCCTGACAGTCTGCTCGATGTCGCTGATCTGGTCTTTATCGACCCGCCGGGAACCGGCTTCAGCTATCTGACACAAGGTACTGATCCGAAGAAATATTACGGCCTGCGCGAAGATGCCAAGGCTGTTGCACAAGTGATCCGCCGCTGGATCAATGACAATGGCCGCTGGAACAGCCCCAAATATCTTGGCGGAGAAAGCTATGGCACGACCCGCACGGCCATGGTCGCTCGAGAGCTCGAGGGCGGTACCTACAATGATGTTGGGCTAAACGGCTTGATCCTTGTCTCAACGATCCTGGATTTCGCTTTGCGAGAGCCGACACCGGGCAACGAATTGGCCTATGTTGTGACATTGCCCAATATGGCAGCGGCGGCGTGGTTTCATGGAAAGGCCGAAGCACCCTCTGTCGAAGCCATTGCTGAAGAAGCGCGCAAATTTGCGATTGGTCCCTATGCAACCGCTCTGCTGAAAGGTCAGGATTTGCCTGCCGCTGAACGCGCAAGTGTGCGGGCTGAGCTTTCGCGCCTTACCGGCCTGTCTGAGCAATATCTGGAGAACGCTGAACTGCGAGTCACATCGCAGCGTTTCTACAAAGAGCTGCTGCGCGACCGCGGACTGACAATCGGGCGGCTCGATGCGCGCTATACCGGCAAGGATTATGACAATGCTGGTGAGACGCCGGACGCAGACCCCAGCTTTTACGGGATCGATGCAGGCTATACGGCTGCCATCAATGCTTGGTCGCGCGAGAGCTTGGGCTTTAAAACAGACCGCGAGTATCAATCCATCGGCATGGTCGGCCAGCACTGGAACTGGTCACTGGGAAGCGGGTGGAACCGCAATGCCTATCTCAATGTCGCGCCCTTTATCGGGCAAGCCATGCGGCAAAACTCGCAGCTCCGCGTCTTCAACGCGCAAGGCTGGTATGACTTCGCAACACCATTCTTTGGTGCGGAGTATTCGCTCAATCGCGTCGGGATTCCGCAGGACCGGATCACCTTAAAATATTACGATGCGGGCCACATGATGTATGTGCGCGATGAAGACCGCCGCCAACTTTCGCAAGACGTGCGGGCGTTCATCAGAGACCGCTAAGCGCGCAAGCCGCACTTACAATCGTTCTACCAAAAGCTGCGCCGCATCGACGAACGCACCTTTCCAAAACGCCCTTCCTGCATTTACATGTATCTACATGTTAAATCTGTGGGAGGCCTCTAATGCGCCGTAAATCTATCCGTTTGCCGTTCACTATCTCGGCTCTAGCTACTCTGCTCGCAACCTCGGCGTTTGCACAAGACCGGCTCGGAGTGAGCGACCCGCAAGCCTATCTTATCGAGGAGGCTGAAGAGATCGCCCTCAGTCGTTCTGCCGCACCTGCCTCCATCTCTGCCGATGCCAGCGTACTGGTGCTGCAGGAAGACGGGACTTACAAACTCGCTGTCGAAGGCACTAACGATTGGACCTGCTTTACCGGACGCAGTTGGACGGGGCCGGCGCAGTTCAAAGACGGGAAGCGAGTGTGGACCGCAAGAGCATTCGATACAAAGATCCGCGCCCCGCAGTGCTTCAATGAAGCAGGAGCAAAGTCGATGCTTAAGATGCATCGTATCGCAACCTGGCATTTCATGAATGGCGCAACCACTGACGAAGTCGATATGGCTATCGGCTATGCATTGACCACAGGAGAAATCGCACAGCCGGCAGTGGGCGCAATGTCCTACATGTATTCACCCGATCAGGTGCTGACGCCTGATGGCGGACGTTTTCACCCGCATGTGATGATCTACCAGCCGCATGTCACACAAGCCGATTACGGCAAAGGCAGCCCGATGAAAGGCGTGCCGCTCGTCACGGAAAGCGGAACGGTGTTTGCGACGACGGTTATCCTATCCTCGCATTGGTCAGATGGCACGCCTGCAAGCGGGATGTAGGCCCAGCGCGTTTTACTCACGCCTTGCTTTGCGTTAACGCCCCTATCTATTGCGGCGCGCAAGGTGAGGCATGAACGCTCAGGATATTGCAGGCGAAATTCTGTCACATTGCGTTGCCGGGCGCACCTTGCAGGTCGCCCGTATCGTAGCGTCTCGATACGAAAAGGCTTTGGCTGAAACTGGCGTAACTCCGCAGCAGCTCACTTTGTTAAGTATGATCTGCAAGATGGGCTCGCCCAATGCGAGCGCATTGCTGCCATACCTCAAAATGGACCAATCCACGCTGAGCCGAAACCTTGAACGCATGGTCGCAAAGGGATGGCTTCAAACAACACCAGGCGAGCAAGACAGTCGCGTGAGATCCTATGCTATCACTGCGCAAGGCGAGCAAACTTTGACCAACGCTCATGCAGCTTGGCAACAAGCTCAAGCATGGGCACAGGAGGCCTTAGGATCAAACGGGATCGCATCACTCAAGTCCATCGCTCATGAACTCAACCCGCTTTTGCCGCTTGAACCATAACACTAAAAGGCCGGCCTCTTTGCGCATGACTAGAACCATCGGCTTGATATTGCTGACTGCATTGGCGGCATGCAAACCACCCGCGACTGACAGTTTCGCAGACCGGCAAATGGAAAATACGCGGAGCGCGGGCCCTTCCACGCCGATTACATCGCCTGACACCCAAGACGCGATCTGGTCGCGAAGCGCCGTGGCAGGTCGGATACTGTATGGAAACCCCGGCGAGCCGCCGCTGCTTGCCTTGGCTTGCGACTTTAGCTCCGATCCCCGACAGCTGATCTTCACCCGCTATGCTCAGGCTGATGAAGGTGCGCAGGCTTTCCTTGCGCTCATTGGCAATGGTCATGTCGCCCGCATTCCCGTCGATGCGACAGAGCGGGAGGGCCGTACCATCTGGGCAGGAATTGCCGATCCAAAAGACCCCAGAATGGAGGCCTTTAGCGGAGGCCGAACAGTGACAGCAACGATCCCGGGCGCAGGAATGGTGAGGCTCAATGCGAGCCCTTTACCCGGCCAGCTTGTCGAACAATGCCGCACCTCATCCGCTTCAGATGACACTAGGGACGCTCAGGCGTCTCCAGCAAAGCCCGGTCGCTAAGCATATCGGGCGTCAATATTTGCGGCAGTTGTTCGGCCTCGGCTCCCGGCTCATACCAAAGGTAGAGCGGCACAGCAGCCACCCCTTGGTCAGTCAGGAACTGCGTGATCTCTTCGTCACGAAGCGTCCAATCGCCGACCATCGCGATCACGCCAGCGTCTTCGAATGCCTGCTTTGTGCTTTCACGTTCGATCGCAACGCGTTCGTTCACCTTGCATGTCACACACCAATCGGCAGTGAACCAGACGAACACCGGACGTCCAGATGCGCGCGCTTGCTCGAGTGCGTCAAGAGAAAAGGCTTCAGCAGAAAGTATCGACTGTGGTGGGCGAGCCGCCGGGTCCTCCAGCGAGGATGGCAGCGCAAATGCGCCGAAGATCAGGAATGGCGCGGCGATCAAGCCAAAGGCAGGCCAGGCCATCTTACCCCCGCGCTGGAGCCGTCCGACAACGCCCAACGCTATGACAATGCCGGCCAGCACCACTAAGGCGACGATAGCATAGCCTTGCCCGCCCAGCCGCGACGTCAACCAAATCAACGCTAAGGCGGTTAGACCCATGGGAATGGCCATTGCCTTGCGGAAAGTCTCCATCCATGCGCCCGGCTTTGGCAAACGGCTCCGTAGTGCGGGCACCCAGCCAAGCGCGAGAAACGGCAAGGCAAGACCTAAGCCAAGCATTGCAAACAACAGCAGCGCAGGGATCGGTGGCAAGAGCAAGGCCGCGCCCAAAGCCGCTGCCATAAACGGCCCTGAACATGGGGTTGCAACAAAGGCGGCGAGCAAACCGGTGCTAAACGCGCTCGCTTGCTCTCCATTGCGCGTGACAGACACCGACGGCAATTCAAAGCTTCCGGCAAAGTTCAAAGTGATAACTGTCGCAAGGATCAACAAAGCAACCACCACGCCAGGCGATTGCAACTGAAACGCCCAGCCCACTTGCTCGCCTGCTGCGCGCAAAGCCAGCATGACCGCGCCCAGCGCAACGCAAGCGAGCACAACGCCTACGGTGTATGCCAGACCGTCACGGCGCGCTTGTCCTTCTCCAGCGCCCGCCTTGGCGAGACTGAGCGCTTTGATGGCAAGGATCGGGAACACACAGGGCATGATGTTGAGGATCAAACCGCCCGCCAAAGCGCCAAGAATTAACGTCCAGAGAGGCGGCATGTCTTGCCCGGTGCGTATCAGCGTCCCTCCTGACTGCACATCACCCGCATTAGCCGCAAAACGTACGCCCTGCCCGTCGCTAAACGCGAGAATTCCGGTAACCTGTTCCGGCACGTCGCGCTCGCCCTTGCGCAAGGGAATTTCGACCAGCAGCGCATCATTCTGGCGGTAAAGCACTTGCGGGTCAGAATAGGAAACCAGCCGGTCGTTGCCGATAAAGACATGCGGATCGACAAGCTCGACTGTGTCTGGAACAGGGATCGACACTCTTAAAAGCTGCGAAGTGACCTCGAAAGAACCAGTTCTATCAAGCAGCGGAGCAAGCGCTGCCCGCCATGCCCTGAAACGCGTTTCTGATGCGTCCGCATTTACTGGAAGCTCTAGAGAAAACGTGCCACCCTCAGGCACACAGATCTGGTCAGTGCAAGCAAGCCACTGCGCATCCAGTTCAATCTTGACCGGCGAGCCGGCCACATAGTTTTCAGGGACTTGCAGCGGCACCAGCACTGCATAATCGCCTTCATAGATATGGTTCATTAGCCCAGCGATGACGAGGCGCTGCGGCACTGGATAAAGCTGTTCTCCCGCGCTCCAGCCGTCAGGCAAGCGCCATTCCAACTGCATGCCTAGCCCGGCATCGCCCGGATTTGACCAATAGCCATGCCATTCCGGTGCGACAGGCTGGAAATGCAGCGCAACCATAAGCGTAGTGCCGGGCTGCGCGGCGCCTTCTGCAACAAGTTCCGCTTCGAGATTTGCGGGCTGGACAAAAACGTCCTGCTGGTCTTGTGCTTGCACAGGCGCAGCCAGAGCGCAGCACAGCAGCAGGGTTGCTGCAAAAAAAGCAAAATGGGCTGCCAGCCCGCGGAACATTCTTGCTTGAATCACGCTCCACCCTCTAGGGACATGCAATCTCTTTCGCAACGAAGTGACAATTGGTGACAATCGGCGTGACGCAAAGAACAGACCTTCTTATCATCGGCGGCGGCCTCGTGGGCATGACGCTCGCGCTGACCGCCGCGCGCAAAGGCTTTACCAGCCATGTGGTCGACCGCGCCGACCCGGCGGAACTAACTGCAGAAGGCTTTGACGGGCGTGCCTCTGCCATTTCCACCGCCAGTTGGAACCTGTTCAAGAATATCGGCATCGCTGATGGACTTGAGAGCTTTGCCTGCCCGATTTCTTCGATCGCAGTGACCGATCAGAACAAGCCGGGCCGGATCGATTTCCAGCCAGAAGCTGACGAAGGTTCTTTGGGCCGCATGTTTGCCAATCGGCGTTTGCGTCTCGCGCTTTTTGAAGCCGCAAAGTCAGAGCCGCTTGTCCAATGGCATTCTTGTGCAGAAGTGACAGCGCGCCATCGCGAAGAGCACAGCGTATCGGTATCGCTGGCCGATGGCAGGACATTGGAAGCTTCGCTCATGATTGCAGCGGAAGGGCGCCGGTCCCCCACCCGCGAGGAAGCGGGCATCTCCATTGCCAAGTGGGATTACAGCCACCGGGCAATTATCGCAGGTATCACGCACGCAGTGCCGCATGAAAACGTCGCATGGGAAATATTCTATCCGGCTGGGCCTTTTGCGCTGCTCCCTATGCTTGATGATCCTGACGGAACACATCGCAGCGCATTGGTTTGGACTGTCGATGAAAAAGACGCAGCGGGCGTTTTGAAGTTGTCCGACCGCGCATTCCTTGCAGAAACAGACAAGCGCATGGACGGCATTTTCGGCGAGCTTTTTTCGGTCGGTCCGCGCAGTTCCTATCCGCTTGGTTTCCACCACACTGCAAAGATCACTGGCGACAGGCTCGCTCTGATCGGCGATGCCGCCCACGGTATTCACCCGATTGCGGGCCAAGGCCTCAATCTGGGATTGCGCGATGTCGGCGCACTTGTTGAAGTGCTGGAAGAGGGCCGCAGGATCGGCTTAGAGCCCGGCGATGCGCAATTGCTCAAACGGTACGAAGACTGGCGTGGGCTCGACAGCTTCATGGTTGCTCTTGCCACCGACGGACTGACCCGGCTGTTCGGTCTACCCGGCGCAGCCGCTTCCAGCATCCGTCGCATCGGTATGGCAGGGGTTCAGCGCGCGCCCATGCTGAAGAAGTTCTTCATGAATGAAGCGCGCGGAGTTTCAGGCGACTTACCAGAATTGTTGCGCGCTTAGCTTATTGCTCGACCGGGCTTAACTGCTCTACCCGGTTGCCGGCGCCATCACGCAAACGCCGCGGTTCCAGCACCGCA
>WTKI01000087.1:15971-18921 GCA_011524425.1 Altererythrobacter sp.
CTGCTCTACCCGGTTGCCGGCGCCATCACGCAAACGCCGCGGTTCCAGCACCGCAGCTGTTTCCAACCGGTCCAGCGCGTCCATGGCATCTCGATACCGTTCTGCATCATTGATCCAGGTCGCGGCCTGATCTGCGCCGGGCATAGCTTTGACTTCTGCAATCGCTGCATCAGTGCGCCCGCTTTCCAGAAACAGCCTTGCGCGTTCCAACCTTCGTTCCGGCTGCGGCGATGGCGTATCTTCGCGCCGGATAACGAACAGCTCTCCGATTTCGCGCTGAATATCCGCCCAAGAGCTTACCGATTCCGTCTCGCTTATCTGCGGCCCCAACCCTTCGAGCCGGAACAACAAGCGATCAAGCGTAATAGGATCGCGTGAAAAGGAGATGATAGTGCGCACAGCATTAGGCCAGTTGTCGCCAAACCGCAGTCGCAATTGGTCCGCCAGAAAGCCCAGCTCTTCCCCGCGCTCTAACGCCCGGCGGGCGGCAAATGCGATCAGAAGTCCTTCCGCCCGAGCAGCATTTCCTGCAGCCGCTTGGGCTTGAAGATCCAAGCGTGTGAGACGCTGCTCTGCTGCAGCAAGCCGCTGGTCAATTCCGCCTTGCTGCTCTGCCACCCGTTCAACCGCTTCAACCGCTTCTGCTGCATCGGTGGCGGTTGCAGTGGGCGAAGGTTCCGTCCCCTCACTCTCTGCAACGACTGTATCTTCAACTGCCACAGTCTCAGTGGGTGGGGAAGCAACCTCGGCAGGCTCAGCATCTTCGCGATCCCAAAGAAAATAGCCGACCAGCCCCGCTCCAAGCGCGAATGAACCGAGCGCTGTCAGTATAGCAGGCTGGAGTGATCCACTTTTTCGGCGCGTGCCGTATTTGGGTTCCATTATAATCCGTTTCCGCAACCGTTATGTGCGCAATCAATACGCGTTTGAAACTCTAAATAGTCTCGCACAAGCTCTTAGCCAAGGCCATCAATGCGTCTTGAGTAGGAGTTTGTGCGCTTCGAAGTTCAAGCCAACCCTCACCTGCGGCATCCGCAATGCGCGGACCAAGTGCCGCCAGCGCGATATTGGAACGCTCAATGTGATGTTTCGTGCATTGCTGTGCAAAGAGCCGGGCAGCAGCCGCTGAATGAAGCAAAACGGCGCACTTTTTCAAAAGAGCCTGACATAGTTCATCTGGAAATTCAGCGGCTTCCACACGGTAAGTGATGCGTGTTGTCAGCTTTAGATGTGGTGGGATTTCCAGCGGAAGATGTTCTTTTCCGGCTAAGCGAAGCCAATGTGCAGGCTCTTTTCCGTGAGCATCAATGATGGATTGCAAACCGCCGCGACCGGAGGCTTTTACAGCAAATCCTGCTTCGCGCGCTGCCTGCCCTGTCGTATCGCCAACAGCCAGAACAGGCAGTGATCTTAGCTGGTCCAACCCTGACCCGCCGTGGTGGAAGACATTGGCACTACCAACCAAGAGCGCATCAAAACCGGTCGCATCTGGCAAATCCCAGCTGACCGGCTTGGTCTCGAACAGAGGAAAGCCCTGGATATCAAGACCTACGGCCTTGCCCGCTTCGACCGTCGAACCGAGACCGGGTTCAGGCCGGATCGCAATGACAGGCGGAAAGCTCACACTGATGGACCAAAATGCTGGCGAATAGCCTCGCTGGAACGGCTGAGCAGATCTTGCGCAAGAGCCTCTACAGCGGAAAAATCACCCTCAGCGAACTCCGCCTCACCTTCGACCCGCTCCTTACCGTCAGGACTAAAGACAAAAGCACGCATATGAATCTGGCCATCTGCAAAGCGACTGTTGACCGCGACAGAGCTGTGACAATTGCCGCCAAGACTGGCGAGCAATGCCCTGTCAGCCAGAACCTCAGCATGGCTCGGCGCATCATCGATCGCGCTTAGCAATTCCCTCACACGAGTATCCTGTACCCGGCATTCGATGCCGATCGCGCCTTGCGCTGCAGCAGGCAACCAACTGTCTTCATCGAGCGCACAGCCAACATCGCTTTGTCCTAAACGAGCGAGACCGGCCGCTGCGAGAAACGTCACATCCGCTTCGCCCGCTTCCAGTTTTGCGAGCCGGGTTGCGACATTCCCCCGGATACCGACGACTTGGCAATCTGGCCGATTGTAAAGCAATTGCGCAGCCCTGCGCGGCGCACTTGTACCAACCCGTGCGCCCTTAGGGATTGCAGCGATACTTTCAGCACCAACCAGAACATCGCGGCGGTCGGCGCGCGGCAGGATAGCCGCCAGCATGAAGGCATCAGGCCGGATAGTTTCGACGTCCTTCATCGAATGGACACATGCATCGACATGGTCTTCGCCCAGCCAATGATCGAGTTCCTTGGTCCAGAGCGCTTTGCCGCCGATTTCTGCCAGCGGGCGATCCAGTACTTTGTCGCCGCTTGCGACCACAGTCACCAGTTCAACTTGGTCTTGCTGCCAGCCATGCGCTTTGCAAAGGCGCTCGCGCGTCTCCCTTGCTTGCGCCATCGCAAGCGGCGATTCACGCGTTCCTAGGCGGATGATCGGGGAAGATGCAGGCTTTTCAGTCATCGCTGTGTTTGCCCTAGCTCGCTGAGCAGCTAAGGGAAAGCGCAATGGCGCTTGTGCTGGGGATCGAATCGAGCTGCGATGAAACGGCAGTGGCGCTGGTCGACACCGACCGGCGCATTCTTGCTGAGCGCATCGCGTCTCAGATAGACCAGCATGCACCCTATGGCGGGGTCGTACCTGAAATCGCTGCGAGAGCCCATGCAGAGCGTCTTGCACCGATGCTGGAAGCGGTCATGAATGACGCTGGAGTGTCGCTGGCGGATTGCGAGGCGATTGCAGCCACAGCAGGACCGGGTCTGATCGGTGGCGTTATGGTCGGACTGGTCAGCGCGAAGGCGCTGGCTATGGCTTCGGACAAACCTCTGATGGCCATCAACCATCTTGAAGG
>WTKI01000197.1 GCA_011524425.1 Altererythrobacter sp.
GCCCTTCTTGAGAGCTTTTGCGCGTGTAGATCGCGCAGCGGGTTTTGGTCTGCGCCATGATCAGCTTCTCAGGCCAAAGAAGCGCGGCCCGTTCCAGCGGATGCCAGTGATGGCTCGCGCAGTTGCAGACAGCGAAGGATAGAGCTCATCTTCCCAGCGAAAGCCTTGCTCCTCGACGACAACTTCTATCTTCTTGCCTTTCCAGTTGCGCGAAAGGCGCGCGCCGATGCCGAGCTGCTTGCCTTCAGGCTCAGTGGCACCAACCCTTGCAAGCGCTTTACGGGTTGCGGCATCTAGGCCGCCAAAGCGATCCGCCTGAATACGCCATGCCAGCTGTAAACGCATAACCGGCAGTGATCGTAACGTTGGCGGTGGACCGTAGCGCCGCTGCCAAAGCGCGCGCACAGCTTCCAGGTCCATATCGCTGATTTGCATGATCAGCGTCTCGAGTTGGTCGGGATCATCTAAGAAAAGCGTGGGCGATTGCGCTGGCATTGAATGTCTCCAGTGTGTGGGGCGGCCTGTATGGCCGCTGTCACTGAGACAAGCCCGGGCTCGCCGGGCGTATGATCAGCTCTGCTCAGTTCTGGGGCGAAGTCCAGTCGGAAAAAGTTATCCCATGCGATATCCCCAGACGCTGTGCAGGATCTCTAGCGCAGAACATATACCCCCTGTATGTTCCCTATATGAACACATCCCCGACTCTGGCGCTCCCCCACGCCAATCGCCCGCTCGACATCGTCTATAAGGCGCTCGACGAGCTTACACCTGACCCTCGTAATGCGCGCACACATCCCAAGCGCCAGATCGAGCAGATCAAAGCTTCGATTACCGCCTTTGGGTTTACCAATCCCATCCTCGCAGATCCTGATGGACATCTTATCGCTGGCCATGGAAGGCTGCGCGCAGCGAAAGAAATGCGCCTTGAAACAGTCCCTGTCATCACACTGGAAGGCCTCACTGAGCCGCAAAAGAAAGCGCTTCGGCTTGCGGACAATAAGATCGCGCTCAATGCAGGATGGGACACAGAGATCCTCAAGCTTGAACTGGCTGAGCTCTCTATGCCAGAGATCGACATAGATCTTGGCCTTACTGGCTTTGCGCCAGGCGAGATCGATGTTGTGCTTTCTGATAGCGAAGATCCTGACGACGAAGTCATTCCTGCTGTGCCGCAAGACCTGCGGGTGCAGTCTGGTGATATCTGGCAGCTGGGCGAGCACCGTATTGGCTGCGGTGATGGCCGCGATCGCGACTTCCTCGCGCTGGTTGTTGGCAGGGACAAGGTAATCGACTGCGCGTTCTTGGACCCGCCTTATAATGTGAAGATCAACGGCCATGCCAATGCGAAAGGCCGTCACCGCGAGTTCGCCATGGCCTCAGGCGAAATGAACGAGGCTGAGTTCCGCATCTTCTTGGCTGATACACTTGGTGCTTGCGCTTCGGTGTCGCGCGGGGGCGCTGTTCACTTCGTCTGTATGGACTGGCGCCATATGGACGACGTCACGAGGTCAGTAGATGGGATCTACAATGAGCTTTTGAACATATGCGTGTGGAACAAGAGCCATGCCGGGATGGGCTCGCTCTATCGTTCCAAACACGAGATGGTGTTCGTCTACCGTGTGGGCGATATGCCGCACGCCAACCACGTTGAACTGGGCAAGCACGGCCGCAACCGCACTAATGTGTGGGATTATCCGAGCGTCAACTCGATGAAAGGATCACGGCGCGAGGATCTGGCGCTGCACCCAACCGTCAAACCTGTGGCCATGGTTGCTGATGCCTATTGCGATGTGACCAAACGCGGTGATCTGGTCCTCGATATCTTCTTAGGCTCTGGCACGAGCCTTATTGCGGCTGAACGTGTTGGTCGGTGCTTCCGCGGTCTCGATATCGATCCGGCCTATGTTGATCTTGCAATAACCCGCTGGTGCGAGATCACCGGCAAAGAGCCGCAGCTGGTTTATCGTGATAGCAAAGCTGTGAGCAAACCATGAGCAAGGATACCCGCTTCAAGCCTGGCCAGTCGGGCAACCCAAAGGGACGACCAAGAAAGCCGCGTCGTCCTAACGTCTCCGCGTTCGATATCATCATGGATCAGAGCCTGACCGTCACGCAGAACGGTACTGAGCGCGAGCTGACCATTGATGAAGCGCTTCAACTTCAGACCTATCAGGCTGCGCTTGGCGGCAGCCGCATGGCGATCCGTAAAGTTCTTAAGATGATCGAGAAGCGCGAAGTGGCGCTCGCGAAAAAGAACAGGCCGCAGGAAACTCCGGTGAGCTTGGTGAAGCACTATGAAGCGGACAATGCAAACGAAGCTATGCGCATCCTCGATATCGCGCAGCCTGATAGTACCCACCCCAACCGCTGGCAGGTATTGGCATGGGCCACACAGGCAGCTCTAAGCAGGCCCGGGCGTCGCAAGTTCGACAAGCGAGCTGTTGCAGACATCAAGTTGTTCACTAGCAATGCTGATACTCTCAGTTGGCCGCCGGGGAGAGTGGAATGAGCGGGATGGAACAGGCGGGCTACCGAAAGCCTCCTCGCTCGGGGCGCTTTAAGAAAGGCCAATCCGGCAATCCCCGCGGCCGTCCGAAGAACCGTCGCCGCGAGATCCCTTATGATGCAGTCCTTGGGCAAATGGTCACAGTCCGCGAGAACGGTAAAGAAAAGCGTGTGACCGCAGCTGAGGCTTTCTTGCTGCAACTCACGCAAAAGGGCTTGGCTGGTGACAGTGCGGCAGCACGAGCCTCACTTGACGCCATCGAGAAGGCGCAGGCCAGTCACGGTGATAGTGGCACACCGATCAAAAAGATCATCGTGACATCGATCGGCAGCGGCGCCGACGCCATCATCGGCAAGCTCGGCATAGCGCTGCTCAAATATCCAACCGACAAAGCCCGCGTTCGCTGGGAGCTTAACCCCTGGATCGTCGAGGCTGCGCTTCGGAGGCTAGGCGAGAAGCGCCTCTCCCTTGAAGAGCAGCGCGAAGTGTTCGCTCACACCCGCACCCCGCAAAAGGTCAAATGGCCGCAATGGTGGGAGGTGCGTGAATGACCGGAATGCGCCTCAGTCCAAGACGTAGCCATCCAAGATCTTAGCTCCTGAAAGCGGACACTACGTGCAGTCCTGGTTGAAAGGTGATACGAGGCAGCAATCGCCTCATACACCAACGAGACAGCAGAAGATCACAAACGTTTTGCCGCCATTAGAATCAGATCAAGATCGATTCGATCGCGCATTAAATGAAGTCGCCTTTCTAGGCGGTGCGGTTCGGCTCGTCGCCTGGCCCGACAAAGATCAATCTGATGTACCTGAAACCACTGCAAAATGGGGCGACATCGCCACGACTCTCCGGCATTTCGTTAGAGATACAAACTCAGCCGTAAAGCTCTCGGTCACTCCCAAGG
>WTKI01000207.1:0-1266 GCA_011524425.1 Altererythrobacter sp.
AGGGCCAGTCGGGATACCACGATCAATGAAGCGATCGTGATTGATATGTTCGTAGGATAAATCTAGAACAGAGTCATCGCTTAACTGATAACGTGCTGTCGGGTTAAAACCAAATCGATCACCGTCGTAAAAGTCACGATGATTCTCTAATGATTCCACCATGGCATTAATGCGATAGGCCGAGTCATTGTTTTCAGAAAAGTTCGTATCAATTTCAGCACTTAAACCACCGAATGAATTAAGCGTTGCTTTAAAGCCTGTCGACTCATCTGAGAAGATCGGTTTCTTGGTCACACGGTTTAAAACACCACCGGTTCCACCACGACCAAATAATAGGGCGTTCGGTCCACGAAGAATTTCTACTTTATCGACGTTATATAAAGCACGATAGTATTGGACGTCATCGCGTACACCATCGATGAAGAAGTCTGCGGTCGATCGGACGCCCCTAAAGACGATCGCATCGCGGTGTCCTTCGCCTTGAGAGTTATTCACGCCTGGCGTGTAGTCAACGATTTCGCCAATGCTGGTAAACCCGCGCAGCTGGATTTGCTCTTGCGTCGTGATTGTCAGACTTTGAGGGACGTCCAGGATCGGAGTGGGGGTTTTCACAGCGTTGATTTGATCTGTGTAGAGCACTTCACCGGTGACGATGATCGTATCGTTTGCTCCATCGTCTTCCGTCTCTGCCAGCGCTGGCTTGGCGCAAAACAGCGGTGCTACAGAAAATAAAAGTGCAGCACGAAACCCATTTGAACTCATTCCGACGATCCTTATTGCGAGTCGTTATCAACGGGGTTCTGTTATTGCGAATAATTTGCAATCACAACCTAAAATTTTCGCTTGTGACGGCTTTACCGGCGAATTAGGTGCGCTTTTGACACAGGTAACTTACCTCTTAATGCCCGCAGGAGAATCCAATGAAGGCGACCATCTGGCATAACCCGAAATGCGGAACCTCGCGCAAAACGCTCGCAATTCTCGAAAACCTCTCGAAAGTAGAGGTGACTGTGGTTGAATATCTGAAGGATCCACCCAGCGCGGAAGAACTGAAGGCGATCTATGATGAAGCCGGTATCGCACCGCAGCAAGGCCTTCGAATCAGAGGTACTGATGCGGCCGAACGGGGTTTGCCGGATGCTGATGATGCCGCTGTGCTTAGCGCAATGGCGGCAGACCCTATCCTCATCGAGCGACCTCTCGTGCGCACAGACAAAGGCACGCGCCTTTGTCGCCCGCAGGATACGGTTCTGGAGATTCTTTGAC
>WTKI01000207.1:1366-3408 GCA_011524425.1 Altererythrobacter sp.
GACAAAGGCACGCGCCTTTGTCGCCCGCAGGATACGGTTCTGGAGATTCTTTGACCTTGCTTGAGGCCAAATTCAACTCAGTGGTTACTGGTCAGAACGTTGTCACTTTGTAGCTGTCTCCAGCCCAGGGCAAATACCAGTATGCACAGTGAAACCACCGTTCCAAAAGCAACCACCTCAGAAATGCTGTAGAGCCAAACGCCTAATGCAGGCGCGAAGACAAAGGCTGCACCTGCAACGGATGCGACTATGCCTGAAGCCTCGCCTTGTTCTGATCTTGTTACTGCCAGCGAAGTTCCTGCGGTTGTTCCTGGCCGGAATAAGCCGAACCCCAGTGACGCAATAGCGTAACCCAGCGCAATCGCGTGCAGATCAGCTGCTAGCGCGAACATAACAGTGCCTACTGCAGCAAGCGATATGCCCCATAAGGTAGAGGCCCGGGGGCCTAAGTCTAAGCGAGGGATTACCCCCCATTGCGCAAGCAATGTGGCAATCGCGCCGCACATAAGCACAATGCCCACCGGACCGGTCCCTGCAAGCGGGTCGGACCGTAGACCGAGGCGGTCTAGGACGAGAAAGCCGACAATGCCGAGTACCATGGCCTGCGCATGTCCTCCGAGCAGCCCGGCCACAACCCATGGACGTATTCGAGGCTCCCACCAGCTCAAGCGCTTAGGAGACGCGTCCGACGAGGCTGAAGAACTTACGCTTACTTCCTCGTCATTGCTTTCCTGGCTTGTCGCAGAGCCTGCGCTGAACGGTTCGTCAAATCCGCGGCCGCGTGCCGGATACTGCGGCTCATCGTTTGGCAGACGCAATCGCAATGCCACAAGGGTCACAATCCCGATCACGACAAAGGCGGCAAATGGCCCGGTCAAGCCCACAACCGGGAAAACCAACAAGGGCGCAAGGGCAGGTCCCAGCACTGTCCCTAACCCGAAGCTGGAAGCAATGAGTGCGAGCGCTTGTGTCCGTTCAGACCGGTCTGTGCGAGAGGCTACATAGGCTTGAACAGCAGGCGGCGCTGCGGATCCAAATCCACCATACAAACTGCGCGCTAGGGCAAACAGAAGCAATGTCCAAAATGCAGGCAGAAGCCCGAGCAAGCCGAACCACAACACTATGCCGCACAATCCCATAGAAACAATAAAGCCGATCATGCCGAGCGTCATCATAGCCTTGCGCCCGCGCTGGTCAGATCGGCGCGCCCAGAAAGGAGCGCAGGTCATCCATAAAAGCGCAGACCACGTGTAAGCGAGACTGATCCAAAAGTCGGAAACCTGCAGCGCCGTGCCGATTGAGGGCATCACGGATTGCATCGCAGTGTTGCCTGCAGCGGTGGTTAGCATCACAGCAAAGAGCAAAGCCATTCGCCCACGCGAAATGCTTTTGGTTTTCAGTGCACTTGCAGTTGACGCTACGGTATCCTTGCCTTGTGATGGATTGCGGTTTTCCATGATTTATGCAGCTAAGCGAGGGGGCGTGCGCTTGCAATGCATGAAAGCATCTGCGAGGCCAGTAGATGAAGTATTCGGTGGTTCAGTTTCCAAGAGGACATCTCCTGCATGAAAAGCAAAGGCGCGGCGCTCGGTAGCAAAGGCGGCTTGCGAGATCGCCTGGCACTCTATGGTGCGCAATGCGGTGTATTTCTCAAAGGGTTCTTGGAGCATCCGCGCATGGTTGGCTCCATTATCCCGTCTTCGCGCTTCACAGTCCGCCGTATGCTGGCTCCGGTCAACTGGCGTGAAACGCAGCTTTTCGTAGAATACGGACCAGGGATCGGGACGTTCTGCCGTCCAGTGCTTGAGCGGTTGCGGGGCGATGGCGCGATGATCGTAATTGATACCAATCCGATCTATATAGACTATTTGCGCAAGACCATTCGCGATCCGCGCTTTCATGCGGTGCTTGGTTCGGCTGCAGATGTTGAACAGATTGTCACCGACCTCGGCTTTGAGAATGCCGACTACGTGCTGTCTGGCTTACCGTTCTCGACCTTGCCGTCGGGCGTTGCACCGGCAATCGCAGCCGCGACCCACCGG
>WTKI01000430.1 GCA_011524425.1 Altererythrobacter sp.
CGTTGCCTAGCCAGGGCTAGCTGCTCTTCGGACAGCGTGATTCCCAGCACGCTCACATCGAAATGCTTGGCGAGGTAAATCGCCATCCCGCCCCACCCGCAGCCGATATCGAGGACACGCTGGCCGCGTCTTATGTCGAGTTTTGCCGCAATATGCGCGAGCTTCGCTTCCTGCGCTTCAGCCAGAGTCATATTGTCGCGCGGCCAATAGGCGCAGCTATATTGCATGTGCTCCGGATCTAGCATCAGCTTGTAGAGATCATTGCCGATGTCATAGTGATGCGCGACATTGCGCTTGGAAGAGCGTGCTTCGTTAACTTGGCCTGCGAGGAATTTCGCTTTCTCGCGCAACTTGCGCCATGGGGAAGGGGGGCGCTGCAGTCCTCCGCGTTCCCATGGCTTGTTCATCCGCAAAAGCTGGACCAGGCTCATCACATCGCCTTGCTCGATGATAATGCGGCCATCCATATAGGCTTCGCCTGCACCAAGGCGCGGATCGAGCAGGATATCGCGAGCGACTTTGTTGTCGGTCAAACGAATGGCAATTTCGGGAAAGCCCTCTGTAGGCGTACCGAGTTCATAATCCTCGCCATTTGGCATTGTGATCGTAAGCCGACCTTGCGAAACAACCTTTTTAAGAAACCGGTCGATTAGGTTTTGTGCCATTCGATTGCTTCTTTCCGCTAAGTTGCGGGAGCTATGCCCGCTGCATTCGCTGTGTCGAATATGGCCTCGACAAAGCCCACTGGATCGTCTTCCTGGATGAAATGTGCGCCTTTCAAAGTGCGGTGCAGATCATGGTTAGTGCCTGGAACGCGTCCGATAAATCCCTTTTCCCCTCCGCGAGTGATTGGGTCGCGGTCGCTAAACGCACATGTAAAAGGCTTCTCAAACTGCTCCAGAACGCGCCACGCCTCCTTCTGGTCGGGCACTGCAACATTGTCACCGAGAGGCACAAGCGCCGGAAAAATCCGCGCTCCGGCCTTGCTGGCACGTGTAGGGAAGGGGGCATTATAGGCCGCGACTTCCGCTTCACTGAGCTCAGTCTTGGTTGCTCGCTGGAGAATGCCACCGATTGCAAAGACCGGGCTGTACTTTGCAAAGCGACGCCATGCGGCGAAGGCAGCTGGCGGTTCTTGTCCTTCTGGTAGTCCGCCATTTGACAGTACAACGCCAGCAAATCGCTCGGGCATCTCCGCCACTAGTCTGAGGCCAACCAATGATCCCCAATCCTGGCACGCTAGCAGTGCGTTGGAAAGATCAAGAGCTTCCAACCATTCGCGCATCCATGCGACATGTTTAGCATAGCTATAGGCTGATTTGCTTGTCGGCTTATCCGATTTACCGAAGCCGATAAGGTCAGGCGCGATGACGCGAAAGCCGGCCTTTGCAACCGGGGGAATCATTTTGCGGTAGAGGAAACACCAGCTTGGCTCGCCATGCATCATCAAAACGATCGGTCCGTCACGTGGACCTTCGTCCAGGTAGTGGAGCCTCAGCCCTTCGCTAAGTCCATGATAATTCGGGGCGAAAGGAAAATCCGGCAGGTTTGTGAAGCGTTCGTCCGGCGTACGATAAACCTTGGGCACCTGGACCTCCTACTCCGCCGCTTCCTTGAGGTTTGGATCAAATCGCCAGCTGGGGATCTCGCCTACAGAGCGCAGCCGCGCCTCTTCTTGCTCCAGGTACTCCCGAGTCATCGGAATAGCTGCGCGATCTTTCACATACTGGATCTGCCAATTGACCATTGTGCCGTGGCGGAAGCTTTGCTCTGCGCCTGCAAGATAAAACAGCCACATACGGTAGAAGGTCTCGTCATACATATCCGTAATTTGCTCGCGGTGCATGACTGTACGATTGTACCACTCTTCCAGCGTGTGTGAGTAGTGAAAGCGCATTGCTTCCACATCCATCACCTGCCAGCCATTCTTTTCGCTTTCTGTAACGAGTTCGGACAAGGCAGGAATATAGCCGCCTGGGAAGATGTATTTGCGGGTCCATGCGTCAGTAAAGCCCGGAGGGCCTGTACGCCCACAGCAATGGCTCACCATTACGCCTTGATCGGTTAGCAAGCGGTTTGTGTGCTCGTAGAATTGCGGGTAATGGATGGTGCCCACATGCTCCAGCACGCCAACCGAAGCGATCCGGTCGAATGTGCCCTGAACATCGAGGTAATCCATCAGCTTGAATTTGACTTTATCAGCGACGCCTGCGGCTTCCGCACGCTCCTGACAGAATTTGATCTGATCCGGCGCGAGCGCCACACCGAGCACTTCGACCCCATACATTTCATGCAGATACATGGCGAAGCCGCCCCATCCACAGCCTATGTCCAGAACGCGCATGCCTTCAGTCTGACCGGGCTGCATATATAGCTTAGCGGCGATATGCGCCTTTTTGTCCATTTGCGCCTTTTCAAGCGAGGTATTCTCCGGATCCTCGCGATAATAAGCCATGGTGTATTGGCGGTCTTCATCCAGGAAACGCTCAAACAGCTCGCGCGTCAGATTGTATGTGAATTCAGCATTCTTGCGCGCACTGGAGCGCAGATTGATCCCGTCGAGCTTTGCGATGGCCTTTTGAGCGAATTTGCCCAAAGCGCTTTGTGACTGGATAGCGCTATCGCCAATCCGCTTCGTGTTCATAGTGACGAACAGAATCAAGTCACGCACGTCGTGCGGTTCCTCAATCACCAGCCATTCCCACATGAATGCCTCGCCAGCCCCCAATTGCGGATAGCGGGCGATATGGTTAGCCGCCTTGGGGTTCGTCAGTTTGATCTTGAGGGGCTGCCCCTGATCAGGCGATGGCGCGCCGTACTCGTATACTTTGCCGTCATGGTCAGTAACCACCAGTTGGCCTGTATGAATGACTTTCTTCAGAAATTTATCAAGCAGCCACATATCTTTGCTGATCCCCTCTCGCCGATCCAGATGACAGAGTGCTTTGCTGCCGCTAGCCTGTCAATCTGAGAATTCGGAGCGAAAAGATGGCGGAAGCAAAGACGCAGATTACTGAAGTCGATCCGGCGGAATTTATCGCCAGCGTTGAGCCTTCGGTAAAGCGCGAAGATGCTGTGGTGCTCGATGCGCTGTTCCGCAAGGTAACCGGCCAAGTGCCGAAAATGTGGGGCCCGACCATTATTGGCTACGGCGAATACCGCACGACCTATGCAAGCGGCCGGGATGTGCACTGGATGCGCGCGGGTTTTAGTCCGCGCAAAGCCAAGCATTCCCTCTATCTTTTGGGTGGGTATTGCGACGACATGGCCGCTAAACGTCGTGAGGAACTGCTGTCACAACTCGGCAAATACAAGACAGGCAAAAGTTGCCTTTACATCAACAAGCTTGCTGATGTGGACATGGACGTTTTGGAGCAGATGATTGCAGC
>WTKI01000352.1:0-1312 GCA_011524425.1 Altererythrobacter sp.
CAACAGACGGTCTCCCTTCCTACAAAGCTGCCATGGATGAGCTAGGAAACCGAGAGAAGCAGGAGACCGGCCGCTGGGCCCACAATAGAGCTGAGAACTCTCACTTACCCTTCCGAAGACGAGAATGAGTGATGCAGCGCTTCCGGCGAATGAAGAGCCTACAAAAGTTCGCTTCCGTCCATGCCGACGTTCACATCCACTTCAACACAGACCGACATCTTACCGACAGACAGAGTTACAAAGCCAACCGCTCAGCTGCCCTGGCTAAGTGGCAATCTCTCATGGCCTAAGCCACGAAGCGGGTAGGGCAAGCTATGGCAAGTGGAGACGCGTTCGCGTCAGACTGAAAGCACTCCAAGCCAATTGGATTGTTATTCAGCGCTTTCTATTTTTGCACAGCTTTCCTCGAAAAGGTCAGAACCGAGCGGTTAAAACCAACGGGCTGACATTGGGCAAGGTGCCCTCCTTCAGCCCGTTGGATCCGCTCAAAAGCTAAAGCGCAGGGAGGCAATCGCTTTGACTTCATTGGTATCGACCAAAAAGATACCGCCTTGTTCGACAGTTGCCTTCTCATAGTTGAGGCCAAGGTTGAACGAGAGGCCACGAGCAATATCATAGGCCGCACCAACCGAAGCGGCGAGCTCGTCATCGCCGCCTGCCTGTCCGTAATGTGCCTCGCCCGAAACCCGGAATGGACCCATTTGGGTTTGCGCTCCGGCAGAAAGGAACCATCGGTTCAAGTCAGTCGCATCGCTTTCAAGCCGTTCAATGCCGCCGCCCAGATCGAATAGACTGCTGCCGTACACCAACTCACCTACAACGCCGACACCGGTGCTTTCGAACTCAGTGATGCCATCATCCGCTGTAAAGCTAGATCTTCTAACCCGACCGGTTATGCGTATGTCTCTTTCGCCAATCGGACGCTGGAATTCTGCGCCGACTTCGAAGTCTCCGTTCTCATCGACAACTGCGCCGATAGTCGATGGCCCGAAGCGGCCGATATAGGCGCCGCCCCAATTGTCCAAACCGCCATAGAAATCATCAAAGGCGAGGAAACCGTTACCAACGCCGCGCTGTCGGCGAGTGAGTTCACGCACCTGGCCGTTCACATTGCCAGCCAAAACTGTGCCGAAACTAGTGCCGACAAATGCTGCGACGTTGTCAGAATAGCCATCGCTTGAATCGAATGCATCGATGGCACCTGTCGCATATTGCCCGAAATATGCTGCACCTAATGTCCAGCGGTTCGCAAGTTGAGTCTGCGCTGAAATCTGGAAATTGCCGACAAACTCGACCTCCACATTGTCGTTAT
>WTKI01000352.1:1412-3353 GCA_011524425.1 Altererythrobacter sp.
TGCGATGAGGCGTCCGGCGCGATCCGCTTGCTCGTGATCTTCAAGCCAGTGCACTCCGCCATAAAGCCGGGACCAGCCGTTTTCATGCGCCGCCTGATCTAAGCTCGTAAAATGACGCGCCTTGCCGGTCAGTGTTGGCCACAGAACCTGGTCCGGGCTTTCATGGCTGAATGTCACTGCGTCTGTGCCAATCAACAGTTTGATCATCTCGACACCCGCCGCTCCAAAAGTCGAGTGGCCAGAGGTGTATGCAGGGAAGTTGGGCGTCGGAATGTAGCTTTCCCAGTTTGGTTGAGCCGCAACCCGCGGGTCGGCATTACGAAACTCCTCTCCGCGGAATTTGATCGCGGTTTCAGGCCGGACGATATCGTGATGATATTTGCTGTCCCATGCCTGAATAGAAGCATCGGCCTGTGTCGCTCCCATGAGGGCAAAGTTGCGTGCATGATCAAGGAAATCGAACCCTCGATCCTGCATGACTTGCAGACCAATATAGAGGAAGTGACCAGGCGGCGTGATGCCCCAGGGGCCATCTTCCCAAAACAGCGCGATTTCCGACTGGTCTTCTGTACGACTAGTGCTGTCATTGCCGCCCAATGCGCGTACCATTTCGAACTGCTCGGCAAATTCCGGGCTTCTGATGTCCGGAAATTCCGGAACTCGAAATTGCGAGGAACTGGTCATGGTCCATGGCTTGATCTGGCCATGACCAGGGAAAAGACCACGCTCGTAAGCGCCCACCTGAGGGCCGGGATTTGCGCTGTATGATGGCCCTGTTGGCGTCCATTTGAGCGCATCCTTCCGGCGCGGGTAGCGACCGAGGTAGTAATTGACCTTGTTCGGTTCAGCGCCGTCATGAGTGCGCATCTTGTTGATCGCAATGCCAACATGGCGTCCCCACTTGATGCCAAGATCTTTGGCTTCGCCATCTGCGAAGCGGCTTTTGAAACTTTTGCGTTCCCACAGAAACGGTTGCTGGAAGCATTCTGAAGCTGCGGTAGCAAAGGCTACTCCGTAAGCGATCTCAGGATCGGCCCCCTTCGGAGCTTCGCCGAAGTCATAAGGCATGTCATATCGGCCGATTATAGCGTTAGCGGCGGCGAAGCCCGCGACCATTGGCGCGGCAAAGTTGTAAGCAGCGCGCGGCGGAGCGACCCTTTGATCGCGCACTTGCTGCATAATGATATCAACCCAGTGATAGACCGTATTGTTGTTTTGCGGCTGAACAATATTGGTGAGGTAGCTTGATCGGCTGCCGAAAGAAGCTGTTGCACAGCCTGTCAGTCCAGTCATCGCAATTCCGGCCGCTGCACCGGCCATCATATTGCGTCTTGAAATTTGCATTTATTCCTCCGTCTTCGCAGGCCCGCGGATCAACCCGAAGTGCGAGCCCTAACCAAGGGACGGAGTTGTGCTGGAAATCCCGCACATCTTTTTGCGAACTATTTTCAAATAGCGTTGCAAGAGGCGCTGAAACTATCGACGCAGGCTGATTTCAATTTGCAAGGTTAAGGGGCGCAAAGGAGTGGCTTGATCTTCAAACCGGACTGTAAATGGATTGCCAAAGGCGAACCGATTGCCTTTCGCATTTGTCAGGTTCAACACTTCAGCGCGGACCCCCCAATGCTTCCCGGTCCACCACGCCGCTGCATCGACTGATCCAAAACGGCCCTGTTCGATCCGGTTCTGCTGATCGATGTCGAGGAAGGACTGCCCAATATACCGGCCAGAAATGGAGAGGCCGAACTCATCGCCCTTCCTGCTAGACCAGCGTTTGAAAATCTGGCCATAAGAAGAGAAGTCCGGGACGTTGGGAAACTGAACTCGTCTAACCTGGCCCTCAGGCAAAACACGGTCGAGTTTCGTATCGTTCCATGTCCCTGCTGCTTGGAAGCGCCAGCCGTCGGGAAATTCAACGTCAGCACTGGCATCGATACCGGT
>WTKI01000380.1:0-15107 GCA_011524425.1 Altererythrobacter sp.
GCGGGGCCTTCCCGTGCCGGATACGCAACTGCAACGTGACTGGCTGCTCACTCTAACTTGATCTGGATCGAGAACGTCCGCTTTCCACCCCATAAGCAGACGCTTAGCTCTTGGAGCGAAAGAGAGCCTTGTAGTCGCGGCGAGCTGCTTTCGCAGCCTGACAAAACGACGCATCGGTAAAGTTTGAGGTTTCCTGCCGGAACTCTTCAACGACTGCTCGATGAAGCGAAGCTATGGAGTCCGGGATCGCGTTTTGCTCATCGCGGAGTATTTGATCCGCCTGCCCAACGCGACCAGCAAGGAGCAGCCAATCGTCTGCGCCATAGCGGCCTTGGCATAGCTGGAAATACAGCTTCGCCCACTCAAGGTTGCTAGTCGCAATTTCCAATTTCTTGGCTCGTTGTTCCATCCCCGGTAGGTGCAGTATCTATGCGGAGTTCGCAACATCCGCTCCCCACCCCAGTTGCGGACCTAAATTTTGATACTGCCTTGAAGCGTTAATTCCTCAGCACAGCCCAAACCGGGGCATGGTCGCTCGCTTTCTCACGCCCGCGATGCTCCTTGTCGACGCCAACAGCCTCGAGGCGGTCAGCGAGCTCGGGTGACAACAGAATGTGATCAATGCGAAAGCCATGGTCGCGCTGCCAGGCGCCCGCCTGATAGTCCCAATAGGTCCACATGCCCCCGCGCGGGTTCAATGTGCGCACAGCGTCAGTCCAGCCATCGCCGAGCAGTTTTGCATAGGCGGCTCTTGATTCAGGCTGCATCAGCGCATCGGCCGCCATGCCTTTGACCGCCCAGACATCATTGTCCTCAGGGATCACATTATAGTCACCCAAGACAGCGGCCGGCACTTCCTCTGCCCAAATTGCGGCCATGCGGTCACGCAGCTTTTCCATCCAGGCGAGCTTGTAATCAAACTTCGGGCCGGGATGGGGATTGCCGTTGGGCAGGTAGATGCACACGATGCGGTTGCCGGCTACATCGACTTCCAGATAGCGCGATTGCTCGCCTTCGCCATCCTTGGGGCCGTTGATCCCGAGGCCGCGTTGGACCTCTGTCGCGCCGTCAGGGATGACTTTCGTGTCTGTCAGGACAGCCACCCCGTTAAAGCTTTTCTGCCCATGCCAGATTGCATGATAGCCTAGGCTTTCAAACTCAGCGGCGGGAAAGCCTTCATCCTGGCTTTTGATTTCTTGCAGGCAAGCGACCGTCGGACGGGTCTCTTCCAGCCATTCCTTGAGGCGCGGCAAGCGGGCCTTGATTCCATTGATATTGAATGTCGCGATTTTCATGAGGGCTTAGTGCCTCATTCTGTCCGGCGGGTCTAATTCAAATCCCGAAGCTGGAGCCGCAACCGCAGCCTGCAGCGGCCTGAGGGTTCTCGACACGAAACGCTGCTCCGCCCAGGGACTCGACAAAATCAACCACGCTGCCGCTCACAAGATCAAGGCTAATCGGGTCGACAACCAGCTGTACCTTGTCGGTTTCACTCACGGCATCATCGCTGTCAGCGCCATCGGCCAGATCAAACTTGTATTGAAAGCCAGAGCAACCCCCACCTTCTACCGAAAGACGCAAAATCGCTGGCTTGCCTTGCTTTTCAGCAATCCAGGCAACGCGCTTTGCCGCGGCGGGTGTAAGGGTCAATGTTTCAGCCATATATGCTATTTAGGTGCCCTTAGACCCCCTCTCAAGCCCTTTAGGGAATTGGCGCTCACAAACTGGGCTTTGGAGCAAATGTCCGAGCGATTTCAAGCGGTTTGGATGTAGCTGCGCATGGCTTCTGCTTCATGCTCGACTTCATCCATCTTCGTTTTCACCAGATCGCCGATAGAGATAAACGCCTTGAGCGCGCCGTTTTCCAACACAGGCAAGTGGCGAATACGCCGCTTTGTCATGAGCGAGAGTGCATCATCAATTGTCGTTGTTTCTTCGACAGTTATCGCAGGCGCTGTCATGACGTCACTGACGGGGCGCGCCAGACACATCTCGCCTTCCGCTGCGAGCCGGTAGATCACATCGCGTTCTGAGAATATGCCGACAACCTGGCCTGCCTGAAGGATCGGGACTGCGCCAATGCGTTTCTCAGCCAGCAATTTCACGACGTCGCGAACCTGTGTTGTAGCTTCGCATGACACAATTTCGGATGCGCTACGCTTGGCGGTAATGCGGGCGATAGTCATTTGGGGTCGCTCCTCTCTCTCGACATGCAAAGAGTGCCACTATTCCTGCAAAAATGCGAATCTCTTTGACTCCAGATGAGTTGCATTGCCTGACAAGCACGCCCATTAGCACTCGCGATGGCAAGAAAATCCCCCTTGGATGACCCTGAAAAAGCGGCCTACGCATGGGCCCGCTATCGCCGCATCATGCGCTTGATGTTCGGCCTGACAGTGGGCGTTGTCCTCATTGCCATTGCGATCCTTTATGACAGCAATGGGGAGCAGTCCGTGCATTTCTATATCGCGGTTGCGCTGGGCATCGGGTTTACCATGCTGCTGACTAGCGCGCTGATGGGATTGGTCTTCCTGTCCAATGGCACTGGCCATGATGAAGCGGTCGATAACAATCTGCCGGATAATGAGCCGGACTGAATTCACCCCTCAAACTTAGTTTGGCTGCTTAAGCTGGAACTCGCTGACCACTTCGCCGCCGATCAGATGGCGTTGAATAATCTCTTCGAGAACTTGAGCATTGCAGGAGTGGTACCAAACCCGCTCCGGCCAAACGAGCGCAATGGGTCCGTTGGCGCAAATCTGCAAACAATCCGCTTTGGTCCGCTGGACACCGCCGCACGGCTCCCCATCCGGATTGATCCGCTTGGGACCTGCAAGTTTTAGCTGGTTTAATCGGCGCTTGAGATATTTCCATGCGGCCTCGCCATCCGCGCGAGCGCAACACTTGCCCTTCTCGCTCATCGCGCACAGAAAAATATGTCGCTCGATTGTCTCGCCGCCCATCTTGGCAAGCGCAATCTCAGCTTCCTCCAGCGCGCTGCGGGGCGCGGAATTCGCTTTGTCGGATGGATCTGAGTTCATGGAGTGGGCCACTCACGCAGCCGATGGCAAAAGGGATTAGTTGCGCTTTCCAGCGATCCGAGCAATTTCCGCCTGGACCATCTGCTCAACCATGTCAGGCAAGTTCTTATCGAGCCAGTCAGCAAGCATCGGGCGGAGCATTTCGCGCGCAAGACTTTCAAGCGAAGTTTCCCCTGAACGCACAATTTGCGGGCGAGCAGGTGGTTCTGAAAGCATTGCCAGCGCTGCCAGATTGTCCCGCATAGCGCCGGCGGCCGCTTCTGTGGTCAGTGGCGGTTGCTCTTCGATGATATCTTCACTTTCAAGCTCGACAACCTCTTCAGGCTCGATCAGGCCTTCGTCACCCAGATATTCCATATCGGCCAAATCCAGCACTTCGGGCTCTTCAGGCGCTGGCTCAACCAAAGGCTCTTCGGTTGGGCCGGTTGGTTTGCGCATCAGGAATTCCTGTTCACTGCTGTCACGCGCAATGACCTTTTTGATCGATTCAAGAATCTCTTCTACGGATGCTTCATTCTGCTGCGCCATGACGGTGCCCCTACGCCTTTAATATTGCCCGCTAAACCTCTGGGTTCAGTCCGTTTCCGGCGACTCAGGGTTAACAGGCGATTCACTATCCCGCGCAATTGACGCGTCAGGGGCAGGGATGTCAACGGTGGTAACCGTACTTGCTTCAGGTTCCGGGTCGCGTTGCCAATCAAACAGTTGTCCGCGCACCCGCCTATAGTTCACTTGCGGATCGTATAGGACGCCGCCTGTATCCAGATTGAGGTTCCGTGCTTCTGCCTGACCCATATTGGCCAGCAAGGCGAAGCCGGAGACATAGGCGTTGCGTTGCGCAGTTACGAGCTGAGCCCGGGCAGACAGCAATTCCTGCTCTGCATTGAGAACATCCAGAATCGACCGGTTTCCGATCGAGTTTTCAGCCTTTACACCTTCAAGGCTCAGTTCCGCTGCAGCCACCGCCGCCTGAGAACTTTCAATAACAGCATTGGACGCTTGCCATGCGGCATAGGCTGCACGGGTGTTGTTGATCACCAGCCGTTCGGTTGCGACGACATTTTCAAGCGCTGCTGTCTCGCGGGCAAATGCTTGACGCTGGCGAGCGGCGGGCAGTCCGCCTTGAAAAATCGGAATGGTAATCTGCACACCGACATTGGCGGTGCGCTCTGATTGGAAAAAGCCGACCGCGTTTGGATCGTTTGGATCGCCATTGGCAAACGGCCCACCCAGAGTACCAAAATAGTCCGTGTAATCGTAATTGCCGAAGGCGCCGATGGTTGGCAAACGGCCAGCTCCTGCCACTTCGCTGTCATAGCCTGCCGCCTTCGCGCGCTCTTTCGCTGCGATCAGATCAGGATTGTTCTCTAGCGCGAAGACTACAGCATTGCCCACTGTATCAGGCATGCCGGGCAGAGGCGGCGGCGCTTCAAGATTAGAAGGGGCATTGCCAACCAGCTGAATATAGGTCTCGCGCGCACCAATCAGATTTGCACGCGCATTTTGCAGATCGCTCAAAGCGAGCGCCAGACGGGATTCGGACTGAGCGATGTCGGTTCGGGTTAATTCGCCAATTTCAAACCGGTCCCGGGTTGCTTCCAGATTGATAGTCAGCACTTCGACCTGGTTTTCAGATAAGGCAACCAGCGATTCGGTTCGCATCACATCCATGTAAGCTGCGACGACCTGAGCAAAGATACTGCTTTCCGTTCCTCGCAAACCTGCCTGACCTGCAGCGACACGCCTTTTTGCAGCCTTTATCGCATTGCGGGTTGCACCACCGGAATAGAGCGGCACATTCAGATCAGGTCCGACTTGCAAGCGCCGCTCTGGCGCTGTGAAACTGTTGGGCGAAACTTTGATAAACTCGATATGGTTGCCGACTACACTGACATTGGGCAGTCCACTTGCGCGCTGGATCGGAACCTCTTCATCGGTTGCGCGCTGTTCCGCCCGGCTCGCTTCTAGCGACGGGTTCGTCAGATAGGCTTTGGCAAGCGCTTCGCGCAGAGTTTCAGCCTGAAGAGGTGAAGCTGCAAGCGCGCTGCATGCGGCAAGCAGCACGGCAAGACGCCGAGCCTGCATAGCTAGAAACTCCAGCTCTTGGCTTTGTCAAAGACATGCAGAACAGGCATGCCAATATCTGCTATTGATCGCAGCGAGACAGTGCCGGCGACTTTCTTGCCAACAGCCATGCGGGTAACTCCGCGCTCGTTGAGGCCAGTGACTATCCTCCCGCCCTCTTCCAGCCTTTTAGCGAGGCCATCACTCAATTCTTCGATCGCGCCATCTACCAGGATCAGGGAATAGGTTTTGCGGGCGGATTTTTTGGCAGCAAGTTCTTCTGCCGATTGCGTTGTGAG
Source organism: Altererythrobacter sp. (assembly GCA_011524425.1). Taxonomy (GTDB): domain Bacteria; phylum Pseudomonadota; class Alphaproteobacteria; order Sphingomonadales; family Sphingomonadaceae; genus Erythrobacter. Next base: position 5,405 of record WTKI01000380.1, read on the forward strand.
CTCGTCGACGAGCGGACTGACCAATGCAGCAAGATAGCCTGTTCCGCTTTCTACGATCAGCACGCGGTCGCTACGCTTTGGTGCGCTTTGAGTCAGCATCATCCCGTGAACGAGCGGCGAGGCGAGATAGGCGCCATTACCAACAGGAACGGCACGATCCATATAGGCAATATCGCGCTGCGCGGCAGGCACGAAATCTTCGCGCGGGACATCGGCCATGCGGGCCAGAACCCAAGGGTCATTGATGCCGCTGGTGCGCAGCTGGCTGTCGATCATCGCTTTGCGCTGCTGGGTCATATCGGTCTGTGTCATAGGGGGCCTGAAAGAAAAGTGCTGTATTACAAGAACAACACGGTGAATAGAATAAGGATGCTTTAGGCGCAACATGTCTTGTGGCCAAGCGCTTTGACCAATCGATGAATAATCGCCAAGGGAATGCACGGGAATTAAACAGAAAGGCGCAAAGTTCCATGGCTGAAATGGTGGCGATCACAGAAGATGATCTGATCGAAACGGTTTGCGATGCGTTGCAGTATATCTCTTACTACCATCCAATGGATTATATTCAGGCGCTGGGCGATGCCTATGAAGCGGAGCAAGGACCTGCGGCCAAAGATGCGATCGCGCAAATTCTGACTAACAGCCGTATGTGCGCAGAAGGCCATCGCCCGATTTGCCAGGACACAGGCATCGTCAATGTGTTTGTCAAATGGGGACAGAATTGCCGCCTCGCCTCAAGCCGGTCCTTGCAAGATGTTGTCGATGAAGGGGTGCGTCGCGCTTACAATCATCCTGAAAACAAACTTCGCGCTTCGATCCTGGCCGATCCGGCCTTTACCCGTCGCAACACGCGCGACAACACTCCATGTGTGCTGTCGGTAGAGATGGTGCCCGGCGATACTGTCAGCATCGATGTTGCAGCGAAGGGCGGGGGCAGCGAGAACAAGTCCAAGTTCAAGATGATGAACCCCAGTGACAACATCGTCGACTGGGTAGTGGAGCAAATCCCCAGCATGGGTGCCGGCTGGTGTCCGCCCGGTATGTTAGGCATCGGAATTGGCGGCACTGCGGAACACTGCATCAAGCTTGCCAAGCAAAGCCTGATGGACCCGATCGATATGGGCCAGCTGAAAGCGCGCGGTGCTCAGAACGATATCGAGCAGCTCAGGATCGACATTTTCGATGCAGTCAATGCAATGGGGGTCGGAGCGCAAGGGCTGGGCGGCCTGTCGACAGTGCTTGATGTGAAGATCCTCGATTGGCCATGTCATGCTGCAGGCAAGCCGGTGGCGATGATCCCCAATTGCGCCGCGACGCGCCACGCCCATGTGACGATGGATGGGTCAGGCCCAGCTTATCTGCCTAAGCCGGATCTCGATGCTTGGCCCAAGGTTGAATGGAAGCCTGATGCGGCAGCAAAGCGCGTTGATCTCGACAACCTGACGCCGGAGGAAGTGGCAAGTTGGCAAGCGGGCGACCGCCTGCTGTTGAACGGAGCTATGCTGACGGGCCGTGATGCAGCGCATAAGCGCATTCAGGACATGCTGGCCAAGGGTGAGGAGCTGCCGGTCGATTTCAAAGGCCGTGCGATCTATTATGTCGGACCAGTCGATCCTGTGATGGGCGAGGTGGTAGGGCCGGCAGGGCCAACGACCGCCACCCGGATGGACAAGTTTACCGAGACGATGCTGGATCTTGGTCTGCTTGCGATGATCGGCAAAGCGGAACGCGGGCATGATGCGGTTGAAGTCATCAGTCGGTTCAAAGTATCGTATCTGATGGCAGTGGGCGGCGCGGCCTATCTGGTCAGCCGGGCTATCAAGGAAGCCAAGGTTGTAGCGTTCGAAGATCTGGGCATGGAAGCGATCTACGAATTTACTGTGCAGGACATGCCTGTGACCGTGGCGGTAGACAGCGAGGGCACCAATGTTCACACGCTTGCGCCGGCACAATGGAAAGACCGCATTGCATCGGAGAATCTGCTTGAGAAGGCATGAATCCGCTCGATTTAAGCTGTGAATCCTATTCGACGAACCGCATGCTCAGGCCGACGACGGATTCGCATGTTGGCCTTCTAATGGCTAGATCGATCAGATTATGAGTGTCGCGAGTCAAAAAACGATTCCGCGCGTGCCTTTTCGCAGCGTGCTGATTTCAGCCGTAGTTTTGTGGGCCGCGTATTTCCTGCTTGCTACACTGCGCTGGGAAGCGCTCGGTATGGGCTTCCGGATTGAGATGATGGGCCTTCGGCTGGTCGTCACTGCAGCCGGCGTTGTTGTTACGCTGATGCTGTGGTCCCTGCTGCGATTGTTCGACCAACGATCGCTATGGGCCCAGACAATTGCCGGGCTCATTCTAACCATGCCCGTGGCTGTGCTGCTGGCCTTCATTAACAGTGCTGTCTTCTATGACATGAATTCGTTCATGGAGCGCGAATGGGTCGAGCGCATTGAAGACTCAGCTAAATCCGCTGATCCGCTCAAGGATGTTCCATTGCCGCCCAACGATGGCGGGGAAGGGACCCCTCCTGGCCAATATGAATTTCATGGGGGCGAAGAGGGCGAAAAATCCCTTCTGTCTTTTCTGGCGCCGCTGACTGAGATCGCTTTCGGGCGCTATTTCATGATGCTGTCTTGGTGCTCGCTCTATTTCGCGCTTGTTGCGATTTCCAAGGCGCGTTTGGCAGAAAGACGAGAGCAAGAGTTTCGCAGCGCAGCCAAGGCTGCAGAAATTCGAAGTTTGCGATATCAGGTCAACCCGCATTTCCTGTTTAACACGCTCAATTCGCTCTCTGCCCTGGTCATGACCGGGCAGCAAGCGCGTGCTGAACAGATGATCCAGACGATTTCCAACTTCTATCGCCATTCGCTGGCAGCTGAACCGACAGCAGATGTGCCGCTGGATCAGGAATTCGACCTCCAGCGCCATTATCTCACCATTGAAAGCGTTCGCTTTCCGGACCGGTTGAAAACGGAGTTTTCGCTTCCGCATGATTTGAAAGAAGCAAGAGTGCCGGGGATGATCTTGCAGCCCTTGATCGAGAATTCCGTCAAATATGCAGTGTCAGCGGTTAGCCGGCCTGTTAAGATTGCGGTTGAAGCCCGGGAAGAATTTGATCGTTTGGTTTTGACTGTGAGTGATGACGGACCGGGCGTGCCAGACGGGTCAGACAAGGGTTTCGGTATCGGCCTTGCCAATGTACGTGACAGGCTGGAAGCGCGTTTTGGTAGCGACATTTCGCTTGTCTCTGGACCAGGGCCAGAGGGCTATCGAACAGAAATTAGAGTGCCGCTCACCCGCAATGGCTAACGCTTATTGAAAGAAGGGGCGTCAAACCTGCTCATAATGCAAGCGGGGGCGACATTTTGCGGTCTAGGTAAAGGGACGAAGGGACATGGCAGATAGCGACGATAGTTCAGCGCCCTTACGCACGCTGATTGTCGATGACGAGCCACTCGCTGTTGAGCGGATGCAAGTCATTTGCGCTGACTTAAAGTCGATCAGTGTTGTCGGTACTGCCAGTGATGGTGCGGCTGCCTTACGGTTGATTGAGGCGTTGAGCCCAGATCTTATCCTGCTCGATATGACTATGCCGGAACTTGACGGCCTTGGCGTGGCCCGCTCGCTCGGCAAAATCGAAAACCCACCCGCGGTAATTTTTGTGACCGCACATGATGACTTCGCAGTTGAGGCGTTTGATCTGGAAGCGATCGATTATGTCCTTAAGCCTGTTGCAGGTGATCGGCTGGCGCGCGCAATTGAACGGGCTGTGGCCCGGCGCGGGGCAGTGCGCGATTCGTCGAGTGAATGGCTTGATGAGTTGTGGGTGCCTCATCGCTCGGAATTGCTGAGAATTGCTGTGAGCGAAGTGAGCCGGATTGATGCCGAACGCGATTATGTCCGGCTTCACGTCGGCCCGGCGGATAATGTCCGCACCTATCTTTTGTTGCAGACTATCGCCGGACTGGAAAAGCGGCTTGATCCTGCTGAGTACATCCGCATTCACCGCTCCACTATTTTGCGCAAGGATAACATTCGCGGGCTGCGCCACGACGGATTGGGTGTCTGGTCCGTAGAGCTGGACGATGGCGAAGCTTTGCGCATTGGCAGAACCTATCTGCCTAAAGTGAAGGCGATGGCTGGCCGCTAGTTGGGAACGAGATATTCAGTGCGCTGAAGGGGCCCGAGCACATACCACTCCATCTCAGTAATGAAATTACTTGCTTCTGAAACCACTCGGGAGCAATAAGTCCCTATGCACCAAAAGCGACCCGGGCCAAAAGGGACTGGACGGCCCGGGTCGCAAGAATGCACCGGAGTGCAAGCTGGTACGTATCGCGTGCCGGCTTAGCCTCCGCGACGGTCTTCGCGGATTCGTGCGGCAACTTGCGTCTTCGCACTCTTCAACGCGGTCTTGTAACAACGCTCGGCATCGCGTGAGCGAATGCGTGTGCCGGTCGTCACGCTATCCATCCGGCAAATCTTGCGCGCTGCAATATCGATGCGCTGATCCAAAACGGCCTGGCCTTCAGGCGATGCCAGATTGAGATCGCGGAATTCGATGCCTGCAGTCGGAACATCGTCTACACCTGCCAGAGCGGGGGTAGCGGTCAGTGCTAGGCCGCAAGCGGCGGCAAAAGCGATAGTCTTCGTCATAGTAACCTCCTCGTTGCGGAACCCGGGGTGGGGGGACTGGAAATGTGTTCCGCTGCAGAATGTTCTACGCTCTCAAAGCGCTGACTTCATTGATGCCTCGACAATCACGCCAATTCGGTCGATTGAGGAACTCCCCTTCCGATCGGAGTCGGAAAACATCCGACGAACGGCTGTTTCAATTCCACGAACGGATACGTAATTTTGTAATAATGCCGATTGCCATCATCTTTTTCCTCGGGATTGCTAATTTCGCCATGCACAAAGCGGTGATCGACAGCGCTCACCCGATTCTCAGGCAAGCAACCTGGCTCGCCAGCTCCAAGGGACGCAGGCTTGCCTTGGGTCTGGAGTTCGGCGTTTTGCTGGCTGCGATGTTGCTGGCCGCGAATGGCTGGCCCAAGCTTGCGATCGGTTATGCAATATATACCGCCCTTAACGGAGCTGCTGCGTGGGTAATTCTGAAAGGGCAGGGCTGATGCAATGACGACTACATTGTTTCATATCAGCGATGTGCATTTCGGTGTGGAGAACCGCGCTGCGCTTGATGCAGTCGCGAAAGCTGTCTTTGAAGAGCGACCCGATGCGCTGGTATGTACAGGCGATCTGACCCAGCGCGCGACGCACAAACAGTATGCGGCGGCAGCCCGATGGTTTGGGCAGTTTGGCGTTCCGGTCTGGCTTGATGTCGGCAATCACGACATGCCGTATTATAATCTATGGGAGCGCTTCACGGATCCTTTCAAGCGGTTCAGGCGCCTCCACAGGGCGGTCGCAGTCGAAGCATTCGAAACAGAAGACGTCGTTTTGGTCCCCTTGCTTACAACCGTTGCGGCTCAGCGGCGCTGGCCGTGGTCTGATGGTGTAGTCAAGGACGCCGCGCTTGCAGCGTCAGTCAGGCAGGTAGAGAATTTTGCCGATGATCCGCGCACTATCATTGTGACAGCGCACCATCCATTGCATGGCCCAAACACCGATGGTCCTAGCGATACGATCGGCGGCAATGAAGCTTTGCGCTGTCTTGGCGAGGCTGGAGCAAACGCGGTTCTCAGCGGCCATATCCATAAGCCATTTGACGAATTCCGGTCCGCAGGCACAAGCACCACGCAAGTAATCGGCGCAGGCACTTTGTCGACCCGCCTTCGGTTTGGAGCGCCACCTTCCTACAATGTTTTAACCTGCCAAAGAGGGCAGGACATCTCAGTGGAGACGCGCAGAATTCGCGCCGAGGCATAACAATTTGCAATAAACAGGACTGAAATCAGCTGGTTTAAGCCCACCTCAAAAGAAAGTTTTAACCAAGTCGCGTCATAGCTTGCTCAGGATAACGCGCATTTTGCGCGCGAAGGAGTGTATCGATGGACGCGATTAAAGCGATGCTACTGGGCGGCGTATTGTCCGGCATCATCTCTCTGATCATCGGATCGCAAGGCTCGAGCGGAGGCCAGCTTGCCATCCATCTTATGCATGCCGGTGAATATGCAATTCACTGGTCATGGCCCCTTTTCCTTGCTGGTACCGGCCTGTCCTATGGCATTATGGTGATGCAGCGCTGAGAGTTCACTGGCTCGCACTGAGCCAAACAAAAATTGGCTCTAATCAAAAAGGGCGACCCGACCGGGCCGCCCTTTTGTTTTGGCATCTGGCTCGTAGAGCCGGACAAATGGTTTGAGATCAGCGCTTGCTGAACTGGAAGCTCCGGCGAGCTTTTGCGCGGCCATACTTCTTACGTTCAACAACACGGCTATCACGCGTCAGGAAGCCGGCAGATTTTACAGTGCTACGCAGCGCTGGCTCATACTTGGTAAGCGCCTGGCTGATGCCGTGCTTGACCGCGCCAGCTTGACCGGAGAGGCCGCCACCGCGAACTGTCGCTACGATATCATACTGGCCTTCGCGCTCAGTGATCGCAAACGGCTGATTGATGATCAAGCGCAGGGTCGGACGTGCGAAATACACTTCCTGATCGCGGCCGTTTACTGTCACCTTGCCAGTGCCTGGCTTCAGCCAAACACGGGCAACGGCGTCCTTGCGGCGGCCAGTTGCATAAGCGCGGCCTTGCGCATCGAGCTCTTGCTCGCGCAAAGGCGCTGTGCTCTCGGCGATTACAGCTGCGTCACTTTCAGGCGCATCTGCGGCGATGTCCTTCAGATCCGCGAGATCCGAGACGGTTTCGTTATTCTTCTCGTCAGCCATTATGCGGTGACCTTGTTCTTGCGGTTCATGGAAGCAACGTCGAGCACTTCAGGCTTCTGCCCGTCATAAGGGTGCTCTGTGCCGGCAAACAGGTGCAGTGCGCGCATCTGGTCACGGCCCAGCGGACCACGCGGGATCATACGCTCAACTGCCTTTTCCAGAACGCGCTCGGGAAACTTGCCTTCGAGCACTTTCTCAGGCGTGGTTTCCTTGATGCCGCCCGGATGTCCGGTGTGCTTGTAATAGATCTTGTCGGTCGTCTTCTTGCCAGTGAACTTCACTTTGCCGGCGTTGATGACAATGACGTGATCGCCGCAATCGACATGCGGTGTGTAGCTCGGCTTGTGCTTGCCGCGCAAAATGTTAGCGATGATCGAAGCCAAACGGCCCACTACCAGGCCTTCCGCATCGATCAGGTGCCATTTCTTTTCGACCTCTGCCGGCTTAACCGACTGGGTCTGCTTGCTGAGCGCCTTCATGGGGTTCAATTTCCTAATTCAGTTTGCCACGCATGCTAAGCAATTGTGGGATCCAATATCGACAGCATTGCGAGTCCGCACTAAGCTGCCGAAGCGCGCGCCATTTGTCGCGTTGCAAGCCGTAAGTCAAGCAAAACCGGGGGATTGCGAGGAGGTAAAATAATACCGTGTGAGTTTTCCGGGACTTGCCGAGGCTCTAAGCGAGCGTCCAGATTTCGCGCGAATGCCGCCTCTGTGCACCCAGAATTGTCGTTATCTGACGTTCTGCACGCTGAAGCAAACCTGTTTGCGGATCGGCCCTGGTCTCATAGCGCAAAAGAAATTCGCCACTTCCATTGCCAGCAACGGATAGCGGCCTGCGTGCTTCGAATAGCGGTTGACGCGGGAAAAAGAGATCGGCTGGCAGAACTTCGATCATGCGCGTAGAAGCCTGCGCAATTTCCATCAGCATCGCATGAGTCGCCCCTGCTCGGTCAGTTGGCATATCGCCGATCCGCAAAATGCCTTCTGCCGCGTCGATTGCATCGCTTACGTCGGCCGATGAAAAGTCTTCGCCTACTGCGACAATGATACCCGCATCGCTCAACATGATGGGGAACATTTGATCGGTTGACCGGCTTCGCTCAATCTCCGCAATGCTGGCCAACCGTTCGGGTACATCGACAGCCACAGAAGTTTGTTGTCCAGTCACTGCGAAACCTTGACCGCTTGGACTAAAACGAATGTCCCAACTGCGCGAAACAACCAATTTGTTGGCATCTTTCAGCTCACGCTCGACCATCCGCGAGAGAGACATTCGCACGCCTGGTACTAAAAGAGATGTGTTGGCCTGAGCGCTCGTGCTGAGACTTAACCCAACCAAGTTCATGCCGAGCATGGCGCCTGCTCCACACACGGCTTGGCGCCGCGACAACGACCCGTTCATTGACAAGACCCTCCAACCTGGACTGACTGCGGTCTGCTTTCAGACTTCGCCGCCGTCCAACTTCTCGAGCCATGCCGCCGCTTCCCGGCCAACAGCATCGCAACTCCAGCCTAAAACAGCAGGAACCTCGTAAGGATGCAAGTCCGAGAGACGTCTAACCGCTTTCTCCAGAATACGGACATTCGTTTTCATGAGCACTCCGACCTCTTCGTCGGCGCCCCTCTCGCCATTCCAGTCAAAGATTGATTCGACCACACCAAGAATGTTGGCGCAGGCAATCAATTTCTCATCAAGCAATTGATTGGCAATCGCGCGCGCCGCTTCCCGATCAGGAAATGGGCAATAAATCAAAGCGCTCATCAAACCGCTTCTGCCCTGCGGGCTTCCCCGTAAAGACCCCATGCTGTTGCCGCGACAAGAAGGGCGCCCACCAATTGATGCATGACTGCAACCCAAAGCGAGACTTCCGTCAGAACTGTTGCAATCCCTAGCAAGACCTGCAGGCCGAACGCGCTGTGAATTGCAATCGAGGCTAAACGATCAGTGCTCCTGATTCGTCGCGCGAGCCAGACAAGCGCAATCACAGCAACAAATGCCCACCAGCGATGAAGGAAATGCAGGACAAAAGGATCATGCGTCAGCGACCAAAGCAATCCGCGTGTATGATCCAAAGCGGGCGCGAATTCTCCGTTCATTAAAGGCCAATCATAGGCCGCGTGCCCGGCATTCAACCCAGCCACCCATGCGCCCAGCAGAAGCTGAATGAACAGGACAAGGGCAACACCTAAACCAAAACGCGTCAGGCGTGCCGGTGACGCGGGTGAATATTGATGCACAGCGCGCAAGTCGAGGGCTGTCCAAACAAGTCCGCCCAGCAAAAACAGCGCCGTCAACAAATGCGCAGAAAGCCGAAAGTGACTTACATCGGTAAGCTCTGTTCCGACGCCTGAGGCTACCATATACCATCCCAACGCACCTTGCCCGCAGATCAAAGCGAACAGTGCAAGAAGGCGAGGCATGAATGTCTTAGGAATGGCTCCCGTTGCCCAAAACCAAACCATCGGGACGAGAAATGCCAAACCGATTACTCGCCCCAAAATGCGGTGAAACCACTCCCAGAAATAGATGAATTTGAACGCCTCCAAGTCCATTCCTGCAGGCCCGCTTTCAAACCGATACTCTGCAGTTTGACGATAGAGATCAAACTCGGCTTGCCATGCGGCGTCCGTTAATGGAGGCACTATCCCGGTTACGACGCTCCAATGGGTAATCGAAAGTCCGCTTTCAGTGAGGCGCGTAATGCCGCCGACAAACACGATCACCACAACCAACACAGCGACAAACATCAGCCAGTTTGCCAGCGCAAGTGGACGGGCAGGCCGCGCGCTTCCAGGCAGCGAAGCGCCAAGGGTTTGAGTTTGTGATGCAACCACGCGCGCTATCTGGTTGC
>WTKI01000380.1:15207-18400 GCA_011524425.1 Altererythrobacter sp.
AGCGAAGCGCCAAGGGTTTGAGTTTGTGATGCAACCACGCGCGCTATCTGGTTGCACAGTGAACAAAGCGCAAGATCAAAAGCCGCACGAAGGCTTGCACCCCTTGCAAGATGATACACTATAACATAAATGCAATGCCGCAATGAGTGATAAATCTTTCTCGATTCGAAACCGATTCGATCAGGCCGGATTATGGCTATCCGGCCTTTGCCTTGTGCATTGTGTGGCAGCCATCGGACTGGTCTGGGTGCTTGGGCTGGGCAGCCACGCTCTGCTTGATCCGGATTGGCACCGTTACGGTCTCGTATTGGCGATGATTGTCGCTGCAGTTGCGATCGGCTGGGGGGCGGTTAAGCATCGCCGCGCGAAGCCATTTGTGATCGCCATGATGGGTTTGACCTTTATGGGCGGCGCTTTGGCGGTACCCCATGGACCTAAGGAAATCGTCCTAACGGTAATTGGCGTAAGCTTGGTGGCGGGTGGCCATTTCCTTAACATGCGTTCAAACCGGTTGAAGACGCTGAACTGAACGCTATGTCAATTGCGCTATGAGCGCATCGATTCACATCACATTGAACGGCGAAAGCCGGACCACCACTGCTTCAACCATTGCCGCACTGGTCAAAGAGCTGGAGCTGGACCCGGCCAAGGTTGCGGTTGAATCCAATCGCGAAATCGTGGCGCGATCTACTCTGGCACAGGCCTCCCTCAAAGATGGCGATGTTCTGGAAATCGTCCATTTTGTGGGCGGCGGCGATCAAGCGGTTGGAGATGACGGCTGGAGCGTTGCAGGACGCACATTCACATCACGCCTGATCGTGGGCACCGGCAAATATAAAGACTTTGAAGAGAACGCTGCAGCGGTTGAAGCATCAGGTGCTGAAATCGTCACTGTCGCTGTGCGGCGGGTCAATGTCAGTGATCCCAAAGCCCCGATGCTGACCGATTACATCGATCCCAAGAAAATCACCTATCTTCCCAATACCGCAGGTTGCTTTAACGCGGACGACGCGATCCGTACCTTGCGACTGGCGCGCGAGGCAGGCGGCTGGGATCTTGTGAAGCTCGAAGTGCTGGGCGAAGCCCGCACGCTTTACCCCAATATGAAAGAGACGCTGGAAGCGACTGAAGTCCTCGCAAAAGAGGGCTTCTTGCCTATGGTCTATTGCGTCGATGATCCGATCGCCGCCAAGCAATTGGAAGATGCGGGCGCGGTAGCAGTTATGCCGCTGGGTGCGCCTATTGGCTCAGGTCTGGGTATTCAAAACCAGGTCACTATTCGCCTGATCGTGGAAGGTGCGAATGTGCCGGTTCTGGTCGACGCAGGTGTGGGCACAGCCTCGGATGCAGCCGTCGGCATGGAATTGGGATGTGACGGTATTCTCATGAACACTGCCATTGCAGAAGCGAAAGACCCGATCCGCATGGCCGGCGCAATGAAACTGGCGGTGCAAGCCGGCCGCGATGCTTATCTCGCAGGGCGAATGGGCCGCCGCAAATATGCCGATCCCAGCAGCCCCCTGGCGGGACTGATCTAAGTTCCAGCCGCCCTTTGCAATCAGCATAAGCTTTGGAATTGGAGACCGACGGGCTAAGCTTAATCAGAGCCTGTAAAGAAAACCGCACCCCGGCATCCGCAGAGAAAACCTACGTATACTTACCGATAATTAACCACACTGCGCGACATTCCGCCTATCAGACAGGGGAATATCGATATGGCCGTCGCAGGCAGCGCATCAATGACCATAAACGAAATGCGGGAATTCGCGAGCTTCGAGCCGAGCGAGCAGCGCTATATCAAGCGCAGTCTGGACATCGGACTTGGGCGTCAAGACGCATTCCGTGTCTGGGGCCGGTCCGCTGAAGAATGCGCAGCAATCCGCTTGCAATATGTGGTGTATCAAGATCTGAAATGGCTGCGTGATAATGTGCCTTCACAGGGGGCTTCGGAAGGATTGGAGACCTTCATTGGAAAGCTGACCCGCGTGGCAGCCTTTGATCTTGGACAAGAGCGCATCGCGAGCTTCTCCGCTTTCCGCTTTCTCTACGAGCGCTTGCTTGGCCCTGACGCCCGCCCATGGCTGCCAAGCGCTTTTTGCGCCGCCAGCGCGCTGCCGCAAATCCGCCCACAGCGCCGCAAGCTTCTTCTGCAGTCTTTGTCAGAGGCAGCAGCAACGGCGCCCGGTTGGTCAGACCGCGCACCTGCGTTCTATCCTGAATTCGTGGAACAGGCAGAAGTCGCATAACCGCTGCGCCCTATGGCTTGGGTTCATTGTTAAGCGCTGATTGGATCAGCAGGGTCAGTCCTGTGACGATCTCCAGTGGAAGACAAAATGCGCTGCCGCCCAAGCGAGCAGTGCGCCTGCAATCTGCGCCACCAAAAAGCCTGCCACGTTGTCAGGCGCGATCCCGCTAAATGTGTCGGTAAAGCTGCGTGCCAATGTGACCGCGGGATTGGCAAAGCTGGTCGAAGCAGTGAACCAATAGCCGGCGGTGATCACCAAAGCGACGGCCATCGGCACCGCTTCAGGGCGCGCTCTAAGTGTTCCCAAAATCGTGAGGACCAGCGCGAAGGTCGCCACCCCTTCCGACAGCCATTGCCCGCCGCCGGTGCGCAGCGTTGAAGACGCCTGGAGCAAAGGTTGCTCGAACATCGCATGGGCAAGCATTGTCCCGCCAACACCTGAAGCCATTTGCACGATTACAAAAGCAACCGCCGGGGCGAGCGCAATCTCTTTGCGCAGCAAGAATACCAGCGTGACCGCAGGGTTGAAATGTGCGCCGGATACCGGCCCGAACATGGCGATCAAGACATATAGGATCGCGCCAGTCGCTATCGTATTGCCAAGCAAAGCGACCGCAATATTGCCGTCCGCCAATGTCTCAGCCATGATCCCTGAACCAACCACCGTTGCAACAAGCAGCGAAGTGCCGAGAGCCTCAGCAGCCAATTGGCGGATTAGTGTCATCGCTTAGCTTCGGTAAAGGCCGTTGATCTTGTCGATATAGCGGTCGCGGATTTTATGCCGACGAATCGACTGTTTGGGCGTCAGTTCTTCATTGTCGATAGAGAAAGGCTCATCAGCAAAGGCGAATTGGCGCACTTTCTCGATCACGGAAAGGTCTTTGTTGACGCGGTCCACCGCTGCGCGAACCGCGCTTTTGAATGCAGGCAGATCCTGCAGCGCTTCCA
>WTKI01000318.1 GCA_011524425.1 Altererythrobacter sp.
CGTCACGGTGAAAGCGAACGTTGCTCGTTCAGACGATGAAGCCGAGCTGCAAAGCCAAGGCGTCGACGTTCTTGCGCAGTTGTTTGAAGAAGAACAGCGCGAGATTGAAGAAGCTGCTGCCGACACGCGCATTGACAATGCAGGACTTGAGCCGGGCGAAATTCCAACAGAAATGCTGGAAGATGCTGCGGTCGAGAACTTGGAAGCTGCTGTCGAGCAAGAGGCTCCGGCTTCTGAAGAAGCACCTGCTGAAGATACGAAGGACGAAGAAGCCTGATTTCGCTTCTCACCCTAGACAAACAAAAGGGCGTGGCTGTGATGGCCGCGCCCTTTTTGTAACAGGCGTTGAAAAGCTTCATGGGAGAGCCCCGCCCTGTCTTGGAAAAGCCATAATCATTGGAGTAAAATCATCGTATGAGCCAAATTGACGACATTATCGCCCAGCTACAGTCGGTCTATGACCGCTCCGTTCAAAGCTTGCGCGAGGATGTACTCGAATTTGGCAAGAACGGAACAATTCCCCCGCAGCGCAAACGCGAGGACGGCAGTTACGCCTATCCAGAGCTTCGCTTGCATTTCCACGGAGCCGGAGAGCCAAGCGATCGCAGCCGCGCTTTCGGCCGTTTGGAAGAGACAGGGACATTTGCCTCTACCATTACAAGGCCAAGCCTGTTTGCTCCCTATCTTCGCGAGCAGCTTGAGCTGATCACAAGCGACTACAAAGTCGAACTTGAAGTGGTCACATCACGCCAGGAAATCCCCTTCCCCTACGTGCTTGATGGAGAGCACGGGGCAGCGATGGTGGGCATTTCGCCGCAAACGATCGCACAGCATTTCCCTGCCACGGATTTGGCGTTGATCGGCGATGAATTGGCAGATGGCTATGACCTGGACGAAGAGCATAGCACCATACCCTTGTCTCTCTTCGATGGACTGCGCACTGACTATTCGCTCGCCCGACTGGCGCACTATACGGGCACGCAGGTTGAAGACTTCCAGCAGTTCATCCTGTTCACGAATTACCATCGCTATGTTGACGAGTTTGTAGACTGGGCGGCCGAGCAGATCGGTAGTGACGGCTACACCGCCTTAACAGGTGCAGGCGGGCTCGATATTCGCGCGAAGACCAATAATGGTCGAGCGCAGTTATCTGACACGGCTTGGCGCAAACACCAGATGCCTGCCTATCACCTGACACGGGAAGACAAGAGCGGTATCACTCTGGTCAATATTGGCGTCGGCCCCTCCAACGCTAAAACCATCTGCGACCACCTGGCTGTGTTGCGCCCTCATGCATGGCTGATGATAGGGCATTGTGGCGGAGTGCGGTCGAGCCAGAAGATCGGTGACTTCGTGCTTGCCCACGCCTACTTGCGCGATGATCATGTGCTGGATTCTGTCTTGCCACCAGAGATCCCGATCCCGCCAATTGCGGAAGTTCAGCAAGCACTTGCAGGTGCAGCTGAGACTGTCTCCGGCACACAAGGTGCTAACCTCAAGCAACGCATGCGAACCGGCACAGTCGTCACAACCGACGACCGCAATTGGGAACTGCTTTACTCGCAGTCGGCCATGCGCTTCTCGCAGAGCCGCGCTATCGCGATTGAAATGGAAAGCGCCACTATTGCCGCGCAAGGGTACCGTTTCAGAGTGCCTTACGGGACACTGCTCTGCGTCTCAGACAAGCCGCTACATGGCGAGATCAAACTCCCAGGCCAAGCGAACCAATTTTATGAGGAAGCGATTGCTGCACACTTGCAAATGGGCATTGTTGCTTGCCAAAGGCTGAGAGCTGAAGGGGACCGCCTGCATTCACGCAAACTCAGAGCGTTTAACGAGCCGCCTTTCAGATAAGACTTTAGCTATCTAGCGTTCCAATACCGCTAAGCCATCGCCGCCCTTGCCTGTTGGCAACCTGCGCAATACCGTCCCGCTTGCAAAGTCGACTTCTGCGATTGTGTCGCTGCCGGTCTCTGCCACATAAACTCTCTCGCCGTCATCAGACCACACAATTGTGACTTGAAGGCGCTCTTGTGCCTCTTCACGCGAGCTGACGACGATTGAGCGAATGACCGATCCCGTGGCGAGTTCGATGACGCTTAGCCCGCCATCCAGCAAGTCCGAGGTTACAGCCACATCGCCTTGAGGGCGAATTGCAAGCCTTAAAGGGAACGCTCCAGTTACAACCGTCTTGCGCACTTCCAGCGTTTGCGGATCAAGCTCGTAGGCTTCGTTTGAACCACGCGCCGAAATCCACAATGCCTCACTGTCCGGAGACAGTGCAATACCCTCAGGTTCCTCGCCCACTGTGACACTTAAGGGCGCGCGCCTCGCCTTCAGATCAACGCGCGTGACAGTTTTCGAACCCAGATCGGTTGTCCAAGCCTGTTCGGCGCTCGGGGAGACAGCCAACATATGGCTCCCTTGCTTGCCGGTTGAATATTCGAAAGCCTGAGGGGACGCGCTCAGGGGTTCAGCAATCCAGAATATCGACTGACGCCCTTCAGCGGTCGCATAGATATCTCCGTTGGCATGCCAGACAATGCCATGCGGTCTGGCATTTTCGCCAAGCTCGATCGACTTCAGCTTCGCTAGCGTATCGGTCGCGAACAAGTCTATGCTCGTACCACCATAACATGCCAAAGCGACAATCGCTTGGTTGGGTGAGACTGCCAATTCGTGCGGATTGGTGCAGCTATCGACACGCTTGACCTCTTCTCCACTGGCGAGATCGATCATCGAAAGCGTATTGCCACGCTTGTTCGCGACAAACACAGTGCCTTCCAGAGAACTTGCGACAGCAGGTACTGCTTGCTCTTGGCTTGAAGGCAAGCATCCAGACAGCATGGCTGTACATGCTAAAGCCAAAAACAACGGCGAGCGGTCTCGAGAAATCCTCATCTTCAAAAGCTTAAAGGAACCAACCGCATTGGCACAGAGCAATTGGTCGAATTATTTTTCATCTTCGTCGGAACCGCTCGCCTTGAGTGACGTTAACATTGCGCGGGACCGGGCCCCTCTGGCGCGCTTTTACGCGCGTGATGTCGGACCGCATGGTTTGATATCAGAGAGGCCTCCCCTTCCCGGTTGTCTCTTCGCCTAATCAAGCCCTTGGACGCATATTTTCACTTTGTTTATCCGCAGATGCGGTAAACTTGGAGGAGTTAGTAATGAAGAAATTGGTTATCATCCCTGCACTTGGAGTTGCATCCCTCGCTCTGACTGCATGCGGCGAAACTGCAGCGACAACAGACGCTGGCGCTGATGCAAACCCGATCACCGCTGAAGAAGTCGAAGCTGCTCAGCAAGGCTGGGGTGAAGGCATCGTCAACATCGGCAAGGTTCATAC
>WTKI01000077.1 GCA_011524425.1 Altererythrobacter sp.
GGAAGGGATCGCCTATCTCGGGATGGAGGATGGAGCCAATCGCCGAGTGTTTATCAATGGAAATCTGATCGCGGCAGAAGGTTCAATGTCTGCCGAAACGCCGAACCATTACATTGGTTGGCGGCGCCCGCTCCACGTGTCTCCCGGGCTGCTACAGTCGGGCGAAAACACTGCCGAGACAATTGTCGTATCTGACTATGACTACTGCCATCCAATTTCGCCGTCGATGGTCGGAGAATATCGCTCGGTGGTTGACGCGCTTGGTCCTCAGATACGCAAATTTTCGGTCGAAAGGATCGCGTTCGTAGCTATGGGCATTCTAGTGGCCTTCTTCCTAGCAGTGGTTTGGCTTCGCGCGCAGAACAAAGCGTTGATTGGTTGGCTTTTTCTATTGGTAGCAAGCTGGACCTATCGCACTCTCTTCTTGATCTGGGCGACTTCGCCGTTCCATGGACACCTGCGGATGTTCATTTTCGAGGCCGTGCTTTTGGCGCTGCCGGTTGCCTGGCTTAACTTCATTGATGAATGGACTGAACGTCCTCTGCGTTGGATTAGATACAGCAGTCTTGCCGTGCTTGGTCTTGGCGTGAGTGTCGCGGCATTCCTGATCCTAGGAGAGGCTCCCGATGGTATCGCACATACCGAGGGGATCTTTGCATACGTCACATTGAGTCTCATGTTTGCAGCGGTTCTGCGATTGTGCTGGCATGTCTATCAAGTTCGGGACGAACGCATAATCGAACTTGGGATATTCACGCTATTTGCGACGTTTATCGTAATGCAAGTCTGGGCAAACATGACGGCAATACCCAGCCAGAATTATGTTACCCTTGCTCAGCCACTGATTATCCTCGCGCTTGTGACCATGTTCGTGAGCCGCAATGTTCACCTATTCCAATCCACCGAACAACTGAATGTACATCTCCAAGGCCAACTTGCCATCCGTGAGATGGATCTTGAAACGGCCTATGAGCGCGAGAAAGAGCTTGTGCGCGACGCGGCCCAGAACACTGAACGGCGTCGGATCATGCAAGACATGCATGATGGTCTCGGCAGTACGCTAACGTCGCTATTGCTCGCTGCGCGGACCAAAAATGTCGATCCCCAGCATTTTGAGACAGGCCTACAATCGGTAATCGATGAGCTCAGGCTGATTGTGCAATCAATGGACTCGATTGGTGACTCGTTTCCGGTCGCGCTCAGCGTCATACGCGAGCGCATGGCGGGCCGAATTGAAGCCGCTGGTTTTGAGTTTGAGTGGCAAGACAAATCCGGCGACCGGTATCCGACGGTCAGCTCGCATGATCTCCTCGCGATATTCAGGATTATCCAAGAGGCTTGCAATAACGGTCTAAAGCACTCTGGAGGATCAAAGGTCGGGATTGAATGCTGCTGGACAAGTCAAGGATCTTTCCAATTGATTGTGCGTGACAATGGTTCTGGCTTCCAAGAAGGTCAGTCGACTGGGCAAGGTCAAAGCACAATGCGTGCTCGCGCGAGAAAACTTGGAGCCGGTCTCAAAGTGGAATCGGACACCTTGGGAACCAGAGTAGTTTTGGAATTGCCGTCAGCGAAACAGACTTGATCATGGATCGACCCGCCATATTCGTAGCGTTTCCTTGTGAACTGCTCTCGTGCAACATTGCTGGCCGTACAAAGGGCTAATACCGTATGAGCGAACAAGAAAATCAGCAGTTGCGAAGCATTTTCATTGTCGAGGATGATCCAATTGTCGCCGGTTACCTGGCCAATATCGTGAACTCCGACGAGGCGCTTGCTTTGGCAGGTCGGGCAGAGAATATTGCTGATGCAGGAGCAATGGATTTCGCTGGCGTCGATCTGGTTCTCCTGGACATCGGATTGCCTGATGGCAGCGGCGTGGATCTCGTTGAGGGCATCAAGCAATCAGGTGATACTAAGGTATTAATGATCACCAGTTTTGGCGATCGTGAATCGGTTCTGATGGCGATAGAAGCCGGAGCAGACGGCTATTTGTTGAAAGATGATCTCGCAGAGGCGGTGCAACGAGGCATTCACGTCACGCTCGAAGGTGGTTCACCCATAAGCCCCTCTACCGCGACGCATCTTTTGGACCGCGTCAGACGAAATGACGAGCAATTTGCAGTCGAGCCAGAAGATTCCATGTTTACCTCACGCGAAATCGAGGCATTGCAGCTATTCGCCAAGGGCGCGAGCTATAAAGAAACCGCCGATGCCATGGGCATTTCGCACAAGACGATCGGCAATCACGTCAAATCGATCTATCGCAAGCTCGCGGTCAATTCGCGCAGCGAAGCCGTTTATGAAGCGATCAAAACCGGTCAGCTAAAAATCTGACCCACCACAAATATAGCACTATTTGCGTAGGATTTCCGGACTGCACCAATCGTGAAAGACTCCACGTCAACTGAATTTGACGGGAGTTTCCTATGCGCCGATGCAACGCAATTTTCCTAGGTGCTACATCTATTTTGGCTGCTGCGACCGCGCTGCAAAGCACTGAAGTGCAAGCTGCTAGCTTGCCCATTGCCCCCACGCTGTCCTCAATCGACGGCAATGGAACGAACTGCGTGATCAGTGTTCGCTATACCATTGAAGGCATAACGGATGACACCTCAGGGCAGGATTTGGTCAGGTTGCAAGCGCGGGTGAATGGCAATGCGACGCCGTCCTTTTTTACCAATCGCGAGTCGCTTGTCGGGCAAGTTACCAACATACCTCTGGTCTACAACTTTTCGCCGTCCTCTTTTCCAGGCAATGTCACCGACATTACTTTTGAAGTCCTTGAGATTACGACGGGACCATTGACGGTGGGCGCTGCTCTTTCACCAAACTTGACCGTCACTCAGGGTCAGATTGCCGCAGCTGGTGGCTCTTGCGCTCAGATCGTGCCCAATTCTCCTCCGGTGGCCGATGCAGGACCTGATGTTGGACCGCTTGCGTCAGGCAATCTGGTGGTTTTGAACGCCACGGGCTCGAGCGATCCAGATGGTGATCCGCTTACATATTCTTGGACCCAACTCTCGGGCCCAGCGGCTAACATACAGAACGCCTCAAGTGCTGTCGCTCAAATAACGGTACCGACAGCCTCTGCGTCCATACAGACAATGGTGTTCCAAGTGGAGGTCAACGACGGTCAGAGCACGTCTACCGACACCGTCGAAGTGCTCATCGCGGCTAACAATGTGCCGGTTGTCGATGCGGGGCCGGATCAAACTGTAACCGGTGGCAGCACTGTTACGTTGGCGGGTGTCGCTACAGATGCTGACAATGACCCTCTCAACTATGCCTGGGTGCAATTGTCAGGGACACAAGTTGCCTTGGACGATCCGACCAGCCTTACCC
>WTKI01000347.1:0-11235 GCA_011524425.1 Altererythrobacter sp.
ATACAATATTCTTGAGGCGCGGATCGCAGCGACAGAGCCAGACTGGTCCGTTGAGATGATCCCGCCGGTGGGCTCACTTCCGCAAATTGCTTTCGAGGAAGTCACGAACGCTGATGGCGAAACGGCGATGGCGTTGACGGAACGCGGGCAGATTGCGCGCAATCTTACTGCGTGGTCTGCCAAGCGCTTGGGCTTGCCGGTAGTCTTGTCAGGGCCTGAAGAACTCGTCAGTCAAATCGAAACGCAGCTGACCCAAGCCGGGCTGGAGCAAGTGCGTCGCGGGACGATTGAGCAAAGCGGGTCCGTTGTGATCCCGAGCTGGGGTGAAGTGGATTAAGCCCGTTTAAGCGGCCAAAGCCAGCGGTACGATCTCGCCTGACAGATACAGCTTCTTGGCCTTGGCGCGGCTGAGTTTACCGGATGAAGTGCGCGGCAAGGTGCGCGGCGGAACCAGTTCCACCACACAGCTCATGCCCGTAACGGAACGGACCTTGTCTGCAATCTGCTCACGCAGTTTTACCCGCTCTTCCGGATCAGATACGCGGCAATGCACCAGAACTGCGGGCGCTTCTTCGCCATTCTCTGTTTCGACGGAGAATGCAGCGATATCGCCATGGTTAAAGCCAGGCAGTTGTTCAACGGCCCATTCGATATCCTGTGGCCAATGGTTCTTACCATTGATGATGATCATGTCTTTCGCGCGGCCGACAATGAAGAGATAGCCGTCTGCAAGATAGCCCATGTCCCCTGTGTCCAGCCAATCATCGACCAGGCAATCATCGGTTGCTTCGGGATTGCGGAAGTAAGAGTGCATCACGCTTGGGCCTCGGCACCACACTTTGCCAATGTGATGATCAGGCCGCGCATCGCCATTCTCTCCGCGAATTTCCACTTCCATGTCTGGCAAGGCTTTGCCGCAATTGACGATGGCACGGTAGCGGGCAGGGCGCGAAAGATCGCGCGGCGTGCCAGACAAACGCTCTTCTTCAACCAGCTCAACGCGGATGCCTTCGCCCGGCGGCATCACTGTCACCGCCAGCACAGCTTCAGCAAGGCCATAGCTTGGTGTGAACGCGCTCGCTTTAAATCCGGCATCGGCAAAGGCGTTGACGAATTGCTGCATGACATCCGGGCGGATCATGTCCGCGCCATTGCCTGCGACCCGCCAACGCGAAAGGTCAAACCGGTCTGCGACATGGCTTTGGCTGGAAATGCGCCGCGCGCAAATGTCATAGCCAAAGGTCGGCGAATAGGAGAGCGTGTTGCCTTTGTTGCGGCTGATCATATCGAGCCAGGCGAGCGGGCGGCGCGCAAAGGCGTCGGGCTTCAGATAATCTCCGGAAACCTGGTTTGCGATCAACGACAGGAAACAGCCAACCAGTCCCATATCATGGTACCATGGCAGCCAGGACACGCAGCGGTCATTCTCGCCCAGATGCATGCTGGTAGAATGGCCATAAAGATTATGCAGCAATGCCCGGTGAGTAACCGCAACGCCGGTCGGGAAGCGCGTCGAACCGGAAGAATATTGCAAATAGCAAATGTCTTCAGGGTCCGCTTGCGGCAACTCGCAATCAGACGCTTCGCGTTTGCTAAAATCCTGCCAGCTTTCGCCTCTACAACCCTGGTTGGCAGCAGCAGCGCTAGCCATCTCAGCGATTTCTTCTGGATAGATCAGGATCGTCGGATCAGAGCTGTTCAATTGAACGGTAAGCTGATCGATATAGCTTTCCTTGCCGCCAAAGGTGGTCGGCAAAGGCAAAGGCACAGGCCATGCGCCAGCATAGACACAAGCGCAGAACAGTGCGGCGAAATCCGGTCCTGTTTCAGCAATCAATGCAACGCGGTCTTCCTTGCCAATACCGGCTGCGATCAGCCGGCGGGCCATGACTAATGCGTCTTCGCGCATCTCTGCGTAAGTATAAACGCGTTCGAGCTGGCCGCGCATATCATGGAAATTGAGGCCTTTTTCGCTCTGTGCAGCGTAGTCGATGGCGTCATTGAAGGTCGCGAAGTCAGCGCGTTTGCGCGGCAAAGCGCAATCATTCGGCGTCGGCGTCAAAGCGGCGTCGGTCATAATGTTCAGCGATACCCGTGGTTTACAGCGCTCGTTTGCGCACTAATTTCTGTTCCCATGGCGGGAAAACCCCTCCCCCGCAAGTTTTCTAGGTTTACCATTTCCCAAGGAGTGTGGCACGAATAAGGCATTATGGTTTCCAATGAAACTAAAATGCGGCAGAACCGCGGGCGAAAAAGGCGAACGGTGCGACCGCTGGATCAGACCGGATTGCGCGATTTGGCGCTGTCCTATGCTGCGCGATACGCGACAAGTGCATCCAAGCTGCAGGCCTATCTGGCGCGCAAAATCCGCGAGCGCGGCGTTGCCGAAGGGGAAGAACTTGATCCGCAAGCCATTGTCGAACGCTTGGTCGAACTTCAATATGTCGATGATGAAGCCTACGCGCGGGCACGCTCGAGCTCTTTGCTGCGACGCGGCTATGGCGCTCGGCGGGTAGAAGAAAATCTTCGCCAAGCCGGGATCGCGTCGGACTTGCGCGAGGATATTGCACCCAATGCCTATCTCGCACGGGAAGCGGCTGTCAGGCTGGCGCAAAAGCGCGGCTTTGGCCCGTTTGCGAAACTGGCTCTCGACGATGCCCGGCGCCAGAAGCAGATTGCAGCTATGGCAAGGGCAGGACATGATTTTGCTGCGGCTCGCTTTGTTGTAGAAGCCACAAGCGAGGAACAATTGACGCAGTGGCTCGCGGAAGCTGCTGACGAGCAAGAGGACAACCAATGGTGAGATGGCTCAGTACAATTCTGGCTTTTGCACTTGCCGCGTGTTCTGCAACCGATGCTGGCAATGCCAGTGCGCCTGCTCAGGACCGCGCGGCAGAAGCGCCCGCGCTTCATCCGGTTTCCGGGCTGGAGCTTATCACAGTCTCGATATCGTCTGCTGAGGGGTTTTTTGAATTCGAAACAGAACTGGCCAACTCGCCCGAGGCTCAGGCGCAAGGCCTGATGTTCAGAACCCAGCTAGGCGATTTTGAAGGGATGATCTTTCCTTCCGCAACGCCGCAAATGCGTAGCTTCTGGATGAAGAATACGCCGCTTCCGCTCGATATTATCTTCATAGCTCCGGACAACCGCATTCTTAACATCGCACAAAACACGACCCCCTACTCGCTTGAATCGGTCCCGTCTGATGGACCAGCGATTGCAGTGTTCGAGATTCGCGGCGGGAGATCAGCAGAATTGGGCATTAAGCCCGGCGATCTGGTGCAATGGGAATTGCCGCAATAGTTTAGACCTGTTCGATGACAAGCGGATTCCGCGTGGAATCCGTCTTGGCGGGCCGATCCTAATCCGCTAGGCGGTTGGCATGAAGTTCCTGATGAAAATCTTCACTTGGTGGGATGGTGCGACGATCGGCACCTTGCTGTGGACGTCGCGCAAGGGCGAGCATGTCGGCACCGATGCGCAAGGCAACAAATACTACCGCTCTACCAGCAAAAGCGGGCCTAAAGGCGCGGAACGCGAACGCCGCTGGGTGATCTATGACGGCGCAAATGATGCCAGCCGGGTGCCGGCTGAATGGCATGGTTGGTTGCATGGATCAGGCGATGACGTGCCGGAGAGCTTTTTGCCGCCAGCGCGCATCTGGGAAGCGGACTATACGCCCAATGCCACAGGCACTGCGCATGCCTATCGTCCTCAAGGCGCTTTGGAGCGTGGCGGCGAGCGTGCCGCGGCAGTGGGCGATTATGAAGCCTGGACGCCGGACAGCTGACGATGGCGCGCGCGCTTGCGCTTCTTCCAGTATTTGCAGCCATGCCGCTGCTCGCCGCTTGCAGCGATAATTCGGCAGCGCCTCAGCCTGTGGCAACCGACGTTCCTGACGAGATTGCCGGCGCATCTGCACCGCCTTTGCAATTGACAGAACAAGTGGCAGGCGCAACGCCGATGGCAGAGCGGGTCGCAACGCTCGGGCTCATCAACAAACGCAATAATGAAACGCAAGACCTTGATCTGCGCCCAGGCGACTCGCAACGGATCGGTCCAGTGGTTGTGCGCTTGGAAGCGTGCGAACGCACTGCCCCTTGGGAAATGCCTCAGGAAACAGGCGCGTTTGTCCAAGTTCTGGTGCAGAACCGCGGCGAAGAAGCATTCAGCCGTGTTTTTTCAGGCTGGCTCTTCAAAAATTCGCCGAGCGTGAATGTCGTCGAACATCCGATCTATGACGTGTGGGTCAAGGACTGTGCGATGAACTTTCCTGGCGAGGAATGAGCGCTTTTCGAAGCCCGTGTCAGCGCTTCGAATGATTCAGGCAGAGACATCATAGGGGCGCCGCGCGCAGCCTCCAAGCGTTTAAGATATTCGCTTTGCGGCAATTCCAAAGCGCCCAGCCGTGCAAGATGGTCGGTCATAAATTGGCAGTCCAACAGTTCAAAACCTGCTTTCCGCATCATGGCGACTAGCCAGCACAAAGCGACTTTGCTGGCATCAGTGGCAAGGCTGAACATGCTTTCGCCGCAGAAAACACGATCAAAACCTACGCCATAAAGCCCGCCGACCAGCCTCCCTTCCTGCCAGCATTCAACAGAGTGCGCATGGCCTGCATCATGAAGGCCACGATAGCTTGCCTGTATTCGCATGCTGATCCAGCTCTCCGGATGGTCCGGGCGCGGCGCAGCGCAATTCGAGATGACTTCGTCAAATGCCTTGTTGATTGTGACGTCAAACCGTTCTTGCCGCAATGTCTTGCGCAGCGATTTGGAAACGCGAAGTCCCTCTAGAGGTATGATGGCACGCTCGCGCGGTTCAACCCAAAAAAGCTCTGGATCATCTCGCCTGTCTGCCATTGGGAAGATACCGCTGCGATACGCTAGCAGCAGCATTTCAACCGGAATGGGCTCTGGCAGAGGGGCATGCATATGCGCTCTTTACCAGATTTCCCTGAATTTACCTTGCACGAATGCGAACTCATTGGTTGCGCTTCGCCATTCTTGCGACTAGACGGCGCCCGGTGCTGCAGGGGTGTAGCTCAGTTGGTAGAGCATCGGTCTCCAAAACCGAGGGCCACGGGTTCGAATCCTGTCACCCCTGCCATTCTCTTTTCAAAAGCCAATCCTACCATCAGGCTGCGTTCCGGCAGCTAAGCGACCTATATGGCGATAGCTCTCGCAGGCTGGGCGGCGTGCCCTTCGAGATCGAGCGCCAATAGCTCCTCCGCAGGCATGGGCTTGCCGAAGTAGTAACCTTGGATCAAATCGACGCCGGCCTGTTTAGCCAATAGCAGGTCGAGTTCGTCCTCTACCCCTTCAATGAGACATTCCAGGCCTAGCACGCGTGACATCCCAGCCAGCGAATGCAGTATTTTTGCGGTTAGTGGGTCTCCTGGGTTATCCAGGAAAGACCGGTCGACCTTGAGCTTCTGGATTGGCAGGGCACGCAAATAGGAGAAATTGGAATAGCCTGTGCCGAAGTCATCAAGCGCGATGGTGAACCCTGCGTTTGTGAGCCGCTTTAAATTGGCCTTTGCTTTATCGAAGTCTGCCATCATGGCTGTTTCAGTGACTTCAAACTCGACCAATTCAGGCTCGATGCCGAACCGTTCAGCCAATTCAACCAATTGTTCAATCGTCGGGTCTGACATCAAGTCGAAGCTCGACAAATTTATGGAGATCGGCAGCGGCTTTGCCCAGCTGCTGAGCTCGGCAAACGCCTTTTCCGCTACCGTCAGAGTAATACCGGTGATCAATCCGCTTTCTTCAGCGATCCTGATAAACTGGCGTGGCTCAATCTTGCCGGTAATTGGGCTGTCCCAACGCGCAAGCGCTTCTGCGCGCACTATCGCGTCTCTGTGAACGTCGTATTGTGGCTGGAAGACAAGCGTGATTTCACTGACAAGGTTCGCTTTGCGCAAAGCGCGCTCGATGTCGTGGCGCGCCTTGGCTTGCAAAGCATGCTCGTCATTGAAGATGACAAGACGGTTCTTGCCTTGCTTTTTTGCGACAATCAGAGCGTAGTCAGCGAGCGAGATTTGTTCGCGAACAGTCTGGTCCAGCTCAAGCTTCTTGCAGCCAATTGACGCAGAAATGCGCACGTGACGCCCTTCGATCTTGTACGGCCGCGAGAGTGCATGGAGCCAGTTTTCTATGCGCTTCCTGACTTCATGCTCTGATTGGTGAGTGGTTAGGATGACGTTGAATTCATCGCCGCCCATACGGCTGACATGCGCGCCCTTTCCGGTGCATATTTTAAGGCGCTGGGAGACTTCTTGCAGCAAGGTGTCCCCGGTCATGTGGCCGTGCAGGTCATTGACTGCCTTGAAGCCATCCAGATCGACCAGAACGAGCCATGTTGTATCGCTGAGCTCTTCGCCTGCCGCTATAGCATCTTCGCGTTGCGACACTGTGCGCCGCAATGCCCCGAAAAAGGCTCTGCGATTGGGCAGCTGCGTCAAGCTGTCTGAAAGCGATTTCTCGCGCAATTCAGTGGTCAACACGCTGGCTTCACCCAATTGGTGATCGGCAGCGACCTTTGCGCGGGCAATATCCATTATGGACTTTCGCAAAAAGAACGCGATCGCCAGCGATGCCAATGCAGCAGCAAAGGTGAGGAAGGCATAAACAAGGTAAGTGGCTGGATCGACCTTGGGCAAGAAGAACAGCATTGCTGTTAATGCCATGGAGATCGACAGAAGCGATTGACGCAAGCTAATGCTCGCCAACCCGAACACCATCACCATGATGATGAAGTAGGTCAGCTTCGCTGGCTGCATCTCTATGCTAAGCGAGGCAACGACATTGGCTACCACCAACACGTTCATTGTTAGCAGCATGATCGCCGTGCGCATCGGTGTTGTTGGCTTGCGAAGAACCCACGCACATACAAGGCCGAAGGCAGCCGCAAGGGAACACAGAGCGCCCATTTTTAGCTTGTCCAACCCGGAATAATAAACCAGGTGGGTCGGAAGCATCACAACGTAATATAGCGCAAACGCGCAGAAATAGCCGCGCAGCACAGGGCGGTATATTTCCTGCAATATTGACGCAGCGCGTTTGTCTGCTTGCGTTGGTTGCGACACCGTTATGACCCTTTATCTTCCCGAAAACTCTATAGTTTCAAGAGATTAAAGGCTGTTAAACGAAGTCTTACGCCGCTGTTTACCAAGCCAAGTTCTTGCCAATGACAATTTGGTCTCGATCCGTTAACCTTGTTTGCTTAGAACGCGCGAATGGTCGGGGATCTTCCAACAAATGACAAGCTGAACATATCGCCGCTCGATCATGTGCGGAGGGCATCATGGCTCGATAAGGAGCGCGTGCGTGCCTATGCGATGATCTACTTCGTCGTGTCGCTTGGAATGATCGCAAATACCTATGTGAAGGCGATGGGAGGGGTCGGCAGCGATTTCCTTGCTTTCTGGGGTGCAGCAAAGATTACACTGACTCAAGGGGCGGCAGCCACTTACGACATTGCTGCCCAAACGGCTGTCCAGGCCTCGACCGGGTTTGACAAGGTGTTTGCCTTTGTAAATCCGCCTCCATTTCTGTTTGCTGTGACACCCTTTGGCGCTTTACCCTATCCGGTTGCCTGGATCGCCTGGGTTGTCACGACCTTTGCGATCTGGTTTGCGATTTCCCGCAGCGTTGCGCCGCGTTTCTGGCCGCTGATCCTGGCCTATCCCGGTGCGATGATCGCTGCCAGCCACGCGCAAAATGGATTGCTGACAGGCGCTCTTTTAGTTGGCGGCGTCGCGCTCGCTGGAAAGCGCCCTTGGCTCAGTGGAGCTATGATCGGAGCCTTGGTTATCAAACCGCATCTTGCTGTCTTGTTGCCGTTCTGGCTGGCGGCAGGCGGCAAATGGAAGGCCTTCATCGCTGCGGGCATTTCTGCGACCGGATTGCTTGCACTTTCATGGTTGGTGTTCGGCACAGATACGATGCTGGCATACACAACCAGCTGGGAGAAAAGCGCGATCCTGATGGCGCAGGATGACGACGAATTTTTCCTTCGTATGGCTACGCTATATGGGCAGTTGCGGGTTTGGGCAGGGCATGAGATCGCGCTTGCAGCCAACGCGTTGACGGCTTTGGGCATGATCGTGATGGTGTGGCTGAGCTGGCGGCGTTTCAACGGCGATATTGCAGCAACGGGTGCATTGGCGCTGGCAGCAACGCCGCTCGCATCGCCATACCTGTTCAACTACGACATCGCTTTCCTGATCCTGCCCACCTTGTGGCTGGTTGCAGAAGCACGCGATCGCGAGGCTGGCTTCAGGGCGTGGGACAAGGCAGTGCTGCTGGTGCTGTGGCTATCACCATTTGTCACTCGCGCCATTGCGCTACCTTTGCATTTGAACCTGATGCCAGTGGCGAGCGCTGCGATGGTCTGGTTGATCTGGAAGCGTGCAGCACAGCTTGATATTAAGAAAACAAGCTCCTAACATGAACGAAACCAAAACGCCGGATTCAGCATAAAGTGATCTGACCGGTGGCATTCCGGTTCCAATGATTACCTCAATGGAGCCAGACAATGTGTGTTCATTCCTATCGCTCAAGCCGTTCTGATCACTGGAGCGATCCGCGTCCCTATAGCGATGCTTCCCTGCGCCGGCAGGCTTACGGCAAAGTGCGCCCGATGCAGGAGCCCACATGGCTGGAGCGGCTGTTCGGTCTAGGTTGAACTCCGCGGGACTTTACGGGAGGTCGCCATGCGCGACCTCCACTTGATCAATATTCGTTAGGCTCTTCCGGGGTTTCGCGGCCAAACGTCTTACCCGCGGTCTTGTCGCCTTGAGCGAGTTTGAAAACCACGCCGGACAAAAGCAGCAGAGCGAGCAGGTTCGGCAAAGCCATGGCGGCATTGGAGATATCGCCCATACGCCACACAGTGGTCAGGTCAGCACTAGCACCGACATAGATAACCGCGCACCACGCAACCCGCCACAACATGTGCAGGATCTTCTCGCCGCCGCGGGTTGATCCAGGGATGCGATCGTAGATGAAGGTAATCGCGCGTTCGCCGTAATAGCTCCAAGTGAGCAATGTAGTGAACACGAACAGGATCAGCGCGACAGAGGCGATCAGCGTGCCGATTGCCACGCCGAAAATCTGCAGCGGGAATGCTGCTGCAAAAGCGCCGCTGGTCATTGCAAAACCTTCCAGATCTGAATTCCAGGCATGCGCGACTGCTTCGCCGCCGCCTGTGAAGTCACCTTGCACTGTCAGGATGACCAATGCAGTCATTGTGCAAATTACAACGGTGTCGATGAAGCAGCCCAGCATGGCCATGCGGCCTTGTTGTTCCGGATCATTGGTTTGTGCCACGGCATGGGCAATCGGCGTTGAACCCTGGCCTGCCTCGTTAGAGAACAGGCCGCGCGCGACACCTGCACGGATTGCAATGATGATCAAAGCGCCTGCGAACCCGCCGGTTGCTGCAGCGGGGTTGAAAGCAGAGTAGAAGATCAATCCGAAAGTTGCCGGCAAATCTGCAAAGTTCAGGATCAATGCAATGATCGCCATCACGATATAGGCACCAGCCATCCAAGGAATGATGGTTTCAGCGACGCTGCCGATTTTCTTGATGCCGCCGATGATAACGATGAACACCAGAACAGCGACAATCAGCCCGCCGAGCCATTCTTCAATGCCAAACAGTTCGTTGAGGCCATCAGCCACCGCATTGGCTTGGATCGAGTTGCCGGTGATCATTGCCGAGAACAGCGTGCCCAGACAAAACAGGATTGCTAGCCAAGTCCATTTCGGCCCCAAGCCCATCATGATGTAGCTCATCGGGCCGCCGCGATAGACGCCGTCTGAAGTCTTCTCACGATAGCGGATTGCGAGCGAGCCTTCTGCAAAGGCAAGCGCCATGCCGATCAAGGCAGTCACCCACATCCAGAATATTGCGCCCGGTCCGCCAAGCGCGATAGCCGTTGCTACCCCTGCCAGATTGCCTGTGCCCACTTGACCCGACAATGCGGTTGAAAGTGCTGCAAAGGGTGAGATTTCCCCGTCGCCATCGCCTTTGCGGCCTGCGAACAAGCCCTTAAACGCGCTGCCCAATTGGCGCAGTGGATAGAATTTCAGCCCCACCATGATGTAAAGGCCGATGCCTAAAAGGATGATCACCATTGGCGGGAAGGGGATTACTTCTGCCCCATTCCAAGTTCCGCCCCAGATGAAATCGGATACGTTGACTACGCGATCAGCAAAGCTGACCGATTCTGCTTGTGCAGCTGCCATTCTTGGAAGGCTCCCTCATGCGTCCCTGATGTAAGGCCTGCACGCTATAGAGGTGATCGGTCCGACGCAACAACCAACATACTTGCTTTTGTGTAAGGGCCATCCTAGATGCGTGCTTGTCTTCCGACATTGGAATCAGAAAGAGCCCCTCCCGAACCCTTGTTCGGGGCGGCGAGAAGCCCTACCTGAAACCCTGTCGCTGAAGACGCATGAACTATTTCGAGGAAGAGAGGTCATCACCATGGCCGAAGAAAAGAAGCGCAAGACATCACTGGCGGAATTCGTCAATCAGGTTCGCACGGAGACCAGCAAGGTCGTTTGGCCAACGCGTGAGGAAACTGTACGCACGGCGATCTTCGTGTTCATTATGATGATCATTCTGTCGCTCTTCTTCCTTGGAGTGGACACTGTTTTTAACGGGATCGTGCGCTGGCTCTTGACGCTCGCGTAACTCGCATCTCACAGATTTTCAGGGACTAAAGGATACTCCCATGGCTCGCTGGTACATCATCCACGCTTATTCCGGTTTCGAGAACAAGGTTCGCGACCAGATCATTTCTGAAGCAGAGCGACTGGGCCTGTCAGACGGTGTTGAAGAAGTCGAAGTCCCGACCGAGACTGTCACGGAAGTGAAGCGCGGCAAGAAAGTTCAGGTCGAGCGCAAATTTATGCCAGGCTATGTTCTGGCAAAGCTGAAGATGACCGATGATATCTATCACTTGGTCAAGAACACGCCGAAAGTCACCGGCTTCCTGGGTTCAGGCAATAAACCGCAGGCGATCTCCGAAAAAGAAGCGGCGCGCTACTTTGGCGGGGTCGAAGAGGCAAAATCTGCGCCTAAGCGCGAGATCCACGTCGACTATGAAATCGGCGATCAGGTCAAAGTGCTCGATGGCCCGTTTGCAAGCTTCAACGGCGTGGTTGAAGAGCTCGATTTCGACAAGGCGAAGGTCAAGGTCTCCGTTTCCATCTTTGGCCG
>WTKI01000347.1:11335-18329 GCA_011524425.1 Altererythrobacter sp.
GTGTCCCATTTCGCGCCTCACAAGAGCAAGCGACAAGGCGTAAATCGCTTGCAATTTCTGGTTGAGTCGCTAGATGCGCCGCTTCTCATTAAACCGATGGGAAATCCGTGCGGGAGGTTTGCTCATAGCAAGCCGCTGGACCGCTCAACATGAGCTGCGCGCGAAAGTGTGTGGCAATAGTGAGAAAGGAGGCCATTCGTGGCCAAAAAGATCGAAGGCTATATTAAGCTGATGGTGCCAGCTGGCACTGCCAATCCTTCGCCCCCGCTGGGCCCGGCACTGGGTCAGCGCGGCGTCAACATCATGGAATTCTGTAAAGCGTTTAACGCGGCTACAGACGACATCGAAAAGAATGCACCGGTTCCGACAGTTATTACTGTCTATGCCGACCGTTCTTTCAGCTTCGTCACGAAGCAGCCAACCGCGACATATCTCATCAAGAAAGCAGCCAAGATCAAAAAGGGCTCTGGTGAGACAGGCAAGGTTTCTGCTGGCACGATCAAATCAAGCCAGGTCAAGGAAATCGCAGAGGCCAAGATGAAGGACCTCAACGCAAACGATGTCGAACAGGCAATGAAAATCATCGAAGGCTCTTGCCGTTCGATGGGCCTCGATGTGGTGGAGGGCTAAACCCATGGCAAAGTTGACGAAGAAGCAAAAGCAGCTCGCAGAACTCGATTCAGAGAAACTCTACACTGTCGATGATGCGATCAAGACGCTGAAGGAATTTGGTTCGAAGAAGTTTGACGAAACCGTTGAGCTTGCGATGAACCTGGGTGTCGACCCTCGCCATGCTGACCAGATGGTTCGCGGAATGGTCTCGCTGCCGTCTGGCACGGGCAAGGAAGTGAAGGTCGCTGTGTTCGCTAAAGGCGATAACGCTGAAAAGGCAACCGCGGCTGGCGCTGACAAGGTTGGTGCAGAAGACCTCATGGAAGACATGCAGGCCGGCAATCTTGACTATGATCGTGTGATCGCGACCCCTGACATGATGGGCGTTGTAGGTCGCTTGGGTAAAGTGCTTGGTCCAAAGGGCCTCATGCCGAACCCGAAACTCGGCACGGTTACGCCGAATGTCGAGCAAGCGGTGAAAGACGCGAAAGGCGGCCAAGTTGAATTCCGCGTTGAGAAGATGGGCATCATCCACTCAGGAATTGGCAAACTGTCGTTCAAGGATGACGATCTGAAAGCGAACTTCAAAGCGCTGACGGATGCGGTCGTTAAAGGCAAGCCATCCGGTGCCAAGGGCAAATATGTGCAGCGGGTCTCGCTGACTTCCACAATGGGCCCCGGTCTCAAGATAGACCTTGGCGAAGTTGAAGGAGCTTAAGGCTCACTTCTGTTCCGCCGCAGGATCAATAAAGGGCCGGAGGGAGCAATCCTTCCGGCCCTTGTTGTTTGAGGCCAGGGGTGCGTCGTTCCGGCCTTCTCCGGACAGTTCGGGCTGACTGCGACCTGGGCTACAATGCGGTTGAAGCAAGCAGAATACAGAAAGAGCCCCAACAGGCAGCAGGGTCGCATCGCTGCCCGTTGAAGCTCTAACTCTACCGTCTTCGAGGGACGGTGATTGTTTATGCGGCTATCGGCGAATGAAGCCTCGCGATAGCCGTCCCATTACATATTGCGCGATCCTACTCGTCGAGCAGTTTAACTTCGCGCATGATCGCAACACTCTGGATCGTGCGGATCTTATTATACAACTCCAGCACTTTGGTATTGCCCTGTTCGATGTTTGCTTCCCCATATGCTTCGAGGAATTTCATGTAGCGCTCCTTGCTTGGCTGGAGCATCTCTCCGCTTGGGAAAGTGACCCGAAGGACCATATTATAGTCGTCCTTGTAAGGGACCATGTAGATAGCAAAGCTGCTGATCGTGCCTTGTTCTTTCATGATCTTGTTCGCAGCGACCCACGTGCTTTTCAGACCTTCGACATAGATTTCCTCACTGCCGGGATCGACTTTCACGAAAGTCAGTTCAGTCACCGACTCCGCCGGCTCCCAATCTTCATAGATTTCCATCTGCGCAGCTGCCGGTGTTGCGAGCGGAAGCACCAAACCCATGGCTGCCGCGGCAATTACTGCTCTGAATTTATTCATGAATAGTCCCCTGTAATTTTGCCTGAAACCATCATTGAGCCCCCGCAATTCTTGTGTCCTGTGGGATTTCTGAGGGATTTATGAGGGGATTGAAAAAACGAGCAATTTCCATATCCTAACCTCGGGTCGCCTGAGTCTGTCATTGATTGGTGGGGCAAAGGTGGAAGCATTCTCGGTTGGGCAGTGCCGCGTGGTGCCTGCGCGTAACGTAATTGCGCGTGGCGAGAACCGTGTGTCTCTTGAACCCAAGGTGATGCAAGTCCTGCTCGGTCTGAAAATGCGCAGTGGTGACGTAGTTGAACGCATCACTTTGCTTGATGAAATCTGGAACGACGATGAGGCAGCTGACGACAGCCTGACGCGAGCCATTTCGCTTTTGAGAAAGGCCTTTGGGCGTCTCGATGAAGGCTCCTATATCGAAACGATACCCAAACGCGGCTATCGGCTGGTCCCGACAGGTCCAGATGCGACAAATTTCTCGTATAAGCCGGATGTTGCGCCGACTATTGCAGTCTTGCCGTTTGACGATCTCAGTCCGGAAAACAATCAGAGCTATTTTGCCGATGGCATGACGGAAGAAATCCTCAATGCCTTGACGCGAATGCCGGATGTCGCTGTGGTTGGACGGACATCTTCGTTTGCAGTCGATGCCAAGGCAAAGACCGTTCAAGAGATCGGCGCAGATCTGAATGTTGGTCATCTCTTGGAAGGCTCTTTGCGCAAATCAGGCGACCGGGTCCGGATTACCGCGCGGCTGTTTCAATCATCAGATGGTCGCCAGCTCTGGTCTGAGACTTATGATGGTGAGCTCGGCGATATCTTTGAATTCCAAGACCGCATAGCGCGTTCCATTTCAACAGAGCTTTCGCAAGTCCTCGGTCTTGCCGACCCTATATTGCCCGCGCCAAAGTTCACGAAAGACCCGAAGG
Source organism: Altererythrobacter sp. (assembly GCA_011524425.1). Classification (GTDB taxonomy): domain Bacteria; phylum Pseudomonadota; class Alphaproteobacteria; order Sphingomonadales; family Sphingomonadaceae; genus Erythrobacter. The sequence goes on from WTKI01000347.1 coordinate 14,361, forward strand.
CCTACGCATATTTCTTGCAAGGGCGAGAACTGGTTCACAAACTCAATGGCCAAACGACTATACCAAGCGGCATCAGCCTGCTTGAGCGTGCTATTGCAGTCGATCCGGAATTCACAGATGCGCATGCATGGCTGGCTCTCGCGCACTTTATTTTACCTGAGTTCTCTCGCACGACCGATTGGGAAAAGCATTTTGACCTGAGCCGCCGAGCGCTGGAAAAAGCTTTAGCGCTTGATCCTCAATGCAGCATGGCCCTGCTCGTCCAAGCGTTGCAATTGGCCTATCGCGGAAAGCTCGACCAAGCTCTTACAGTGTATGAACACGCTGTTACCTTGGACCCGAATAACATCGAAACGATGGCGGGTTTCGGACTCGGATTGATGTCGATCGGCCTGCATGAGCAAGCTCTCCCCTATTGGGAGCGTATTATCGAACAAGACCCCTTATGCGGGATTTGGCATACGACCTATGGCGGCCTGCTGCTTGCAGCTGGCGAATTCGAAAAGGCTGAAGCTGCATTCCGTCGTTCGTTTGAGCTAGGGTTCGGCGCTGCTGCCTTTGGTGTTTCCCATCGCATGGCTGAACGCGGAGCTAAGGATGCTGCGATCAATTTTATGGAGGAGAATTTCGACGCGCTTGCTCCAATTGAACAGGCAGAGATGAGGCAACCTCTGGTCCGTCGTCTGATCTACAAGGCCTATTTGAAGAAAGGGCCGGTTGCTTCCTGGCTTTTGCGGACCGCGCTTAAGAGACGGCTTAAGGATCGCGATGCGCAACCTACCGCCGCATCTGTTATTGGCTTCCTGTTTTTGGCCGATGCGGACTCGTTCATGGAGAGCATTCTTACCAAGCCGAACCCTTACATAGGTTATACAATTGCTCGCATTTGGGAGCCGACGGCTGAGTCCGAGAACGTGCGCAACCATAAGGATTTCCGCCTATTTGCAGAACGGCTCGGATTGCCTGTTGCCTGGAACAAGTATGGCTGGCCTGCAGGAATTACTCCATGGTCTCACGCCTCGGAGCAGCGCGTGACCGCGGCCTGATAGGCTGCTCAGATTCCGCCCATAGTATAGCTGAAACCAGCGTCCCCCAGCCCGTTACACAGATCTGTCATGCATGCATCGAGTGCGGATTGATCGGTTGACCGAACGACGAAGTTTGACCCGACTTTTCCTTCCTTGAAGAAGGGATAGCTGCCGATCTGGCATTGTTCATGCGCTTGCTCAACCTCGCGCAGCATGACAGCGATTTCGCTTTCAGGAATGAATCCGCCGACCGTTTCTGCAATCAGAGGTGCTCCGCCTTCAAGCTCACCTGTGAGCGCGTCTAGCATGCCGGCTGTGATATGCGGGACGCCTGCCATGAGGAAGATATTGCCAAGCCGGATACCAGGTGCACCTGATAGGCGGTTGCGGATCAGCTCTGCACCATCAGGCACGCGCGCCATGCGCAAACGGCCTTCGTTTACTCCGCCTTTATCGGCATAGTATTTTTCAAGGATAGCGCGCGCTTCGGGGTGCACGATCACTTCGACGCCAAGGGCCTTTGCAACAGCATCGACGGTAATATCGTCATGCGTCGGCCCGATCCCGCCAGTAGTGAAGAGATAATCGTTGTCAGCCCGCAACGCATTAACGGCTTCGACGATACGCGCCTCTTCATCGGCGACTACTCGAACCTCGCTTAAGCGGATCCCTTGAACTTGCAGCCAGCTGGCAATTTGCGCGATGTTTTTATCATGGGTGCGGCCAGACAGAATTTCGTCGCCGATAATGACAAGACCAGCGGTCCAGATTTTGTCCGATACGCTCATGCCATCCGGATTAGGCGAGACCGCTCGAAGAAGGAAGGCCTATTCCGCCGCTTCGAGCCGTTCGTGCTGGGTTTGCGCAATTTGCGCGCCAGCGGGGAGAAATGTCAGCAATCCATCATCAACCGCGCTTTCGCGCATGATCTTGCGATCAAACCGGTAATCCTGATTCAATCGCCATGGATAGACTGTCGCGCTCTTGGGCATGATGTGTTTGCTGCGCTGGATGTAGCCAGACGAAAAGTCGAAAATGTCATCTTCTTCCAGCTTTGCCTCCGCGCCTTCTGGCAGATACGGCATAGCGATCGCGCTGCCTTTGTCAGACATGGCATTCAGAACACGGCAGACAAATTCGGAATTCAGGTCTGCGCGCAGTGTCCAGCTTGCATTGAGATAGCCAAACACCACTGCCAAATTCGGGATGTTAGCAAACATGCAGCCCTTGTAATAATAGTGCTGGCTGAAATCGATCGGCGCTCCATCATGGCTGATCGCGATCTTCCCGGCGATTGCAAGGCTGAGCCCTGTCGCTGTGACGATAATGTCCGCTTCCAGGAATTCGCCTGATTTGAGCCGGACGCCGCTTGCTTCGAACGTGTCGATCTGATCTGTGACGATCTGCGCTTTCCCGTTCTTTATGGCATGGAAAAAGTCAGCGTCAGGGACCAGGCAAAGGCGTTGTTCCCAAGGATTATAAGGCGGCGCGAAATCGCTTGGCCTGTAATTGCCTTCCCCCATATGCCTATCAAGCCCTTTGCGAAGCGCGTTCTTGGCTTTCTCGGGCTTGTTCCGGGCCGTCTTGAATGTGAAGTCCTGCATCCAGATGTTTTTGCGCCGGGTGAGGCTATAGGCCCAGCTATCCGGCATTATCTTGCGCAGAAAATTGGCAAGCTTGTCGCGCGCTGGCCGGCTGATCATCCATGTAGGGGTTCGCTGCAGCATCGTGACAGAGGCTGCTTGATCAGCCATAGCCGGGACCATCGTGACCGCCGTTGCGCCTGATCCGACGACAACCACTTTCTTGCCAGTATAATCCAAATCCTGCGGCCAGAACTGCGGATGCAAAACCTGTCCTTCAAACGCGCTGGTATCAAATCCCGGGTCGTACGGCTGATCATAGTCGTAATAGCCTGAACCCAGATACAAGAACTGTGCAGTCACAGTCTCGCGCTTGCCAGCACCGGATTCCACAGTGACGTTCCACTGCGCCTTTGCGGTGTCGAAATCTGCAGCGATCACTTTGGTCTGGAAACGAATGTGTCGGCGGATGTCGCGTTCATCCACAATACGCTCGAGATATTCGATGATCGCAGGTCCATCAGCGATCGACTTCTCGTGTCTCCACGGCTCGAACGTGAAGCCTAAAGTGTGCATGTCGCTGTCTGAACGGATGCCGGGATACTGAAACAGATCCCATGTTCCACCGAGGTTTTCGCGCTGCTCTATCAGAGCAAAGCTGCGGTCAGGGCATTGCATCTGCATATGCGCGGCCATGCCGATCCCCGATATACCGGCTCCTACAATCAACACATCGACGTCTGCGTTGCTCACGTCATGTTCCTCTCGCCTGTTGACACAGGTGTAAGCGAGCGATGTCATAAAAGCGAGTCACGATTTCATTTTGCAACTGACTAATGCCGGAGGCTGCGTTAGGGCGCGCGCGATGACGCAACGCAATAGCTTGATTCTCGCCGCTACTCTTTCTTCGCTGGCCGCGCCTTCGTTTGCTCAAGAGAGCATTGAAGAGCAGTCAGTCGAGCAGGAAGAAAGCATTGTCGTAACGGGCCAAGGTCTGGAAGATGCGCCCTCTCTTGCTGCTTATGCTTCGAGCGAGATTGTGCGCGATCAGCTGACTGTAGCGCCATCGGGACGGCTCGACGAGGCCTTAGGCGCGATCGCCGGTTTTCAGCAGTTTCGCCGGTCTGACAGCCGTTCCTCCAACCCAAGCGCGCAAGGTGTGACGCTTAGAGCTTTAGGCGGGAATGCAACCAGTCGCGCGCTGGTGCTTCTGGATGGCGTGCCGATGGCCGATCCGTTCTTCGGCTACATTCCGTTCAGCGCTATCGCGCCCGAACAACTCTCTTCTATTCGTGTCACCCGGGGCGGGGGTTCAGGCCCGTTTGGAGCAGGCGCTCTCTCAGGCACGATCGAACTGC